>NZ_JAAGPB010000022.1:0-44907 GCF_017104585.1 Burkholderia sp. Ac-20392 | reverse complement strand
CGCGCTGCAACCGGTGCGCGGCCAGCTCACGTTGCTGCCACCCGGCAGCACAGCACCGCTGCCGTGCCCGACGATCGGCGACGGTTACGCGGTGCCGCTCGACGACGGCACGCTGCTGATCGGTGCGACGTTCGAACCCGACGACGTCGATCCTGCGATGCGTGCGGCCGGCCACCTCGAAAACCTCGAGCGCGTGCGGCATCTGCTGCCAGGCCTGATCGGCGACCTGCCGGATCCCGACACACTGCGCGGCCGCGTCGCGTTCCGCTGGGTCGTCGGCGACCGCCTGCCGCTGCTCGGCCCGCTCGCGGACGAAGCGGGCGCCATCGCCAATGCTCGCGCGCTGAGCGGCGCGCAGGCGCGCGACCTGCCACGCCTGCCCGGGCTTTACGGTGCATTCGGCTTCGGCTCACGCGGCCTCGTATGGGCCGCACTCGGCGCCGAACTGATCGCATCGCAACTCGAAGGCGAGCCGTGGCCGCTCGAGCGCGAACTTGCCGATGCCGTCGACCCCGCACGCTTCCTGATCCGCGCGTTGCGCGCACGCCGCGTCGGTCAGACCGGCTGACCACTCACCCGAACCGCTCACAGTTTCCCGACTTTTTCGCGCAAGGTTATCCACTCGACGCTGTGGATAACCGCGCGGAATCCGCGCGCACTTCGTGTGCAATCACAGTGGACGTAAACTGGGCAACTCGGCACAGCTGTGAAGCGGCCCAAAAGTTGCTCAACTCAAACCTCTGTGCACGAACAGTCTGTGCAACGGGTTATGGGCTCCGCAACACCTTGATCTGTCGACGTAAACCGAAGTTATCCACAGAACTGTGCGTCCTTTGTTAACTTCTACTATGTATATATACAAGTAAACCTTTGAAACCAAAGACCTGCGATGCCGCACAGCGCCGCGAGTCGATTCAATGGGTTCCAGACCGAAAAAGCTGTGGCACAATCGGTTTCCTTCGCGTTCATCCGGCCAGGCGCCGGACATGCTTCAATGGAACGGTCGGCACGATTTCGAATCTGAATCTTCGAGACTGCGCAGTCCGTTCACACACCAGGCCGACAATCCAGATCGGCAACCTGAACGACTTTCCGCCCTGTGGCGGAAAAGGCGGATCCCATGTCCCGCCGTCGTCGACACAACAATCACATTCGGGGCGATATCCAGCCGGCGCGCATCCATTTCTGACGCTTGACCCCGTGTTGCTGGCGGTCGCTTCCAAAGGAGAAGTCACCACGATGAAGTCGGCGTTCTCATTCCTGCCCAACTGGCCGCTTACGCCGGATGCCGTGTTCTGGGCCGGGCTTGCGTTGTTCGCAGCCGGCCTGTGTGGCGAGCTTTGCTATCGCGCATGGCGTCTGCCTCGCATCACCGGTTATGCGGTGATCGGTCTCATCGCCGGATCGTTCGGATTCGGCGTGATCGATGCCAGCACCGACGAAACTTCCCGGTTGCTGATCGACGTCGCACTCGGCCTGTTGCTGTTCGAGCTCGGCAGCCGCCTCGACCTGCGCTGGATCCGGCGCAATCCGTGGTTGATCGCATCGAGCCTGGCCGAAGCCACGCTGTCGTTCGTGCTGGTGCTGTTCGTGATGCTCGCGCTCGGTGTGTCGGGGATGGTCGCGTTGGTGCTGTCGGCGATCGCGATCGCGACGTCGCCATCGATGGTGATCCAGCTGAAGACCGAGCTGCGTGCGGAAGGGCAGGTGTCGCAACGCCTCATCACGCTGACCGCGCTCAACAGCGTCTATGCGATCGTGCTGACCAAGCTCGTGACGAGCTGGCTCCACCAGGAAGCGTACGGCAACGTGTTCGCGACGATCCTGCAGCCGCTCTACCTGATCGCCGGTTCGTTCATCGTTGCGTATGTGGTCGCGCGTTCGTGCAACTACCTGTTCCGCCACATGACCGCGACGATGCGTGACGAGCATTCGTTCGTTGCCTTGTTCGGGCTCGTGATGCTCGCGATCGCCGTCGCCCAGGCGCTGAAGCTGTCGACGCTGCTTACGCTGCTGCTCGCCGGCATCATCGTGAAGAACCTCGAAGCGCGCCCCCAACTGTGGCCCGAGCATTTCGGTACGGCCGGCTGGCTGCTGACGGTGATCCTGTTCGTGCTCACGCTCACGTCGTTCACGTGGGGCGACATCGCACTCGGCGGGCTGCTCGCGATCGTGCTGATCGTCACGCGGCTCGTCGCGAAGCTGGCCGGTGTCGTCGCGTTCGCGAAGCCGAGCGGCATCGGGATGAAACAGGGCATCGCGCTCGGCATTGCGCTCACGCCGATGTCCGCGCTGTCGTACCTGCTCGTCGACGACACCTACCAGCTCTATCCGAATTTCGACCCGCACCTGCGCGCGATCGTGATGTGCACGATCGTGATCCTGCAGCTCGTCAGCCCGTTCATCGTGTATCGCTGCCTGTCGGCGGTCAGTGAACGCAGCGACAGCAACTGATTCCGGAACCTGCCATGGCACTCGAAACCTTCGTCAATTCCGAGCCGTTTACGTTCGGCGTCGAACTGGAGATCCAGGTCGTCAACACGCACAACTACGACCTGACCAAAGCGGCGTCCGACCTGATGCGCCTGATCCAGGGCGAGACCTTCCCGGGCAACATCACGCCGGAAATCACCGAGAGCATGATCGAGCTGTCGACCGGCATCTGCCATTCGCACGAGCAGGCGGTGAGCGAGCTGCACGCGATTCGCGACGTGCTCGTGAAGGCGGCCGACCAGCTCAACGTCGGGCTGGCCGGCGGCGGCACGCACGCGTTCCAGCAATGGAGCGACCGGCAGATCTACGATGCGCCGCGCTTCCAGTACATCTCCGAGCTGTACGGCTATCTCGCCAAGCAGTTCACGGTGTTCGGCCAGCACGTGCACATCGGCTGCCCCGATCCCGACAGCGCGCTGTTCCTGCTGCACTCGATGTCGCGCTTCATCCCGCACTTCATCGCACTGTCCGCATCGTCGCCGTTCGTGCAGAACGTCGACACCGGCTTCCATTCGGCACGCCTGAATTCGGTGTTCGCGTTCCCGCTGTCGGGCCGCGCACCGTTCGTGCTGACCTGGGACAGCTTCGAGGAGTACTTCATGAAGATGGTGAACACCGGCGTCGTCAACTCGATGAAGGACTTCTACTGGGACATCCGCCCGAAGCCCGGCTACGGGACGATCGAGGTGCGCGTGATGGATACGCCGCTGTCGGTCGACCGCGCGGCGGCGATCGCCTGCTACATCCAGACGCTCGCGCGCTACCTGCTGACCGACCGGCCGCTGAAGCTGTCCGAGGACGACTACCTCGTCTACACGTTCAACCGTTTCGAGGCGTGCCGCTTCGGGCTCGAGGGCACCTGCGTGAATCCTCAGACGGGTGAGCGCCGCACGATCGCCGAGGACATCCTCGACACGCTCGACCGGATCGCGCCGCATGCTGCCGCACTCGGTTCGCGCGCGGCACTCGACGAGATCGGTGCGCTCGCCAAGGCGCGCGTGAACGACGCATCGTGGTTGAGAACCGTTTTCAAACAGGAAAAATCGCTCAATGAGACGGTCCGCCAGCAGTGCTTACGTTGGCGCGAGTGAAAAAATGTTTTGCAGATTACGGGCTCGACCGAGTCGCGATTCACTGAACGACCGACGGCCCCGATTGCGGCCGAAATCGTTGCCGGTTGTCCTGAAAATCTGTGGATAACCGGATATTCCGCTGCAAAGTCAACGATCTGTGCACGGGATAACCCGGTGGATCATTGCGGTCGGCCCGATGGCCGATCCGAACAGGAAAATGCCCTGGTGCACCGTTTGGCGGGCGTTCGGCATTGCAGGCACAACGAAAAATTTTGGTTATCCAGTGATTTTCCACAGAATGAAGGGGATAACTTAGCTGTGCGATTTTCCGCTCTCGCTTAGAATGTCGGCTTTGCGGACACCGGAACGATGAGTGTCTTACCGGTCGCCGCGAACGCGACCGCCGCGTGTGCCCTCGCGACGGCCGTGCTGACGCACTCGCAAGAGCGTGTCTGTTTTGAGATAGACATTCGATCTCCACACTACGGCCGCTCGGCAAACCGGGCGGCGGCAAAGCGAAAAGACTATGAGCGAAGGCGTTTACGGGAATCAGGCTTCGGGACGTGTGACCCACAGCCTGCTGCGGTTGAGTACGGCCATGCGAAGCCAGGCATGGGATTGGGCGGAAGGCGCTGGCCTGACGCCGACGCAGGGCGAGATTCTCGTGCTGCTGCTGCAGCGCAAGGGCCCGATGCGGCTCGGCGAGATCGCGCGCGAGACGCAGCTGACCGCGGCGACCACGAGCGATGCGGTGAGCACGCTCGAGACCAAGGGTCTCGTCGAGAAGCGCCGTGCGCTGGACGATGGCCGCGCGCTGGCCGTGCGCCTGTCGGCCCGTGGCCGGACGGCTGCGAAGAAGGCACTGCAATGGCCTGAATTCCTGACGAAAGCGGTCGGCAAGCTCGGCGCGGACGAGCAGGGCGCACTGTATCGCGCGCTGCTGAAGACGCTGCGCGAACTGCAGGTGGCCGGTGCGACGCCGCCGCAGCGCATGTGCGTGACGTGCGCCCACTTCCAGCCGGGCAAGCTGTCGAAGAAGACCGTGCATCACTGCGCGGCGCTCGACATCTCGATGTCCGACAGCGATCTGCGTCTCGACTGCTCGGTGCAGGAAGAAGCCGACGCGGCGACGCAGAAGAAGACCTGGAAGATTTTCGCAGGCTGACGTCCGTCGATCGACCGGGAGGCCGATGATGAACGCTGAAGTCGTGGCGATCCGCCATGTGCATTTCGAGGATCTCGGGAGCTTCGAGCAGGTGCTCGGCGAACGGGGCCGGCGGGTGCGCTATGTCGACGTCGGGTCATCGCGGGTCGAGGTGCTCGACGTGCTCGAGCCGTCGCTCCTCGTCGTGCTCGGCGGGCCGCTCAGCGTGTACGACGATGCGCAGTATCCGACGATCGCGCCGCTCGCGGCGCTCGTGCGCAAGCGCATCGACGCCGGGCTGCCGATCCTCGGGATCTGCCTCGGCGCGCAGTTCATCGCCCGGGCGCTCGGTGCGCGTGTCTATCCGGCCGCGCAGCACGAGCTCGGCTGGGCGCCGCTGACGCTCACCGATGCCGGCCGCGCATCGCCGCTGCGCCATCTCGATGGTGCGGCGACGTCGATGCTGCACTGGCATGGCGACACGTTCGACCTGCCGGGCGGGGCGATGCATCTCGCGTCGACGCCGGCCTGCCGTCACCAGGCATTCGCATGGGGCCAGCACGTGCTGGCGCTGCAATGCCATCCGGAAATCCGCACCGACCGTTTCGAACCGTGGCTGATTTCGAACGCCGGCGAAATCGCGGCGACGCCCGGCATCGACGCGCGCCAGTTGCGCGCCGATACCGCTCAGCAGGGCCCCGCGCTCGAGGCGGCCGCGCGACGCATGTTCGCGGAGTGGCTCGACAGCGTCGGACTCTGACGCCTCCGGCGGCGCTGCCGTTCGCCGCGTAGGTGTTGCCCGGCCCGCATCCGTTGCAGGCCGGCGCATCGCCGTATGCGCTGCCTTTTCTCCGTTGCAGGCAACCGGCCGCCGGCCGTACCTGACCATCCGCTTACTGCCGGAGGCGCCGTCAGCAGGCTTGCCGCCTGCGTGCTACGCTCGTTCGCTCTTTCCTTTCCTGGCGAGCGGCCTCCATGACTGCGCTGTTTTCCCCGTTCACGCTGCGCGGCGTGACCCTTCCGAACCGGATCGTGATCTCCCCGATGTGCCAGTATTCGGCCGAACGCGGCGAGGCGACCGACTGGCACATGATTCACCTCGGCCATCTCGCGCTGTCGGGCGCGGGGCTGCTCTGCATCGAGGCGACCGCCGTGGAACCCGACGGGCGCATCACGCATGGCGACCTCGGCCTCTGGGACGATGTGACCGAAGCCGCGCTGAAGCCGGTGCTGGCCGCGATCCGCAAGCATTCGCCGATCCGCATCGCGATGCAGTTGTCGCATGCGGGGCGCAAGGCGTCGAGCAACGTGCCATGGCAGGGCGGTCAGCTCGTGTCGGTCGCCGACGGCGGCTGGTTGCCGCACGCACCGTCGGCCGTCCCGCACAAGGATGGCGAGACGCCGCCACTCGCACTCGATGCCGCGGGCCTGAACCGGATCCGCGAAGCGTTCGCAGCCTCGGCGAAGCGGGCCGCACGGCTCGGCATCGATGCGATCGAGGTGCACGCGGCACACGGCTACCTGCTGCACCAGTTCCTGTCGCCGCTCGCGAACCGGCGCACCGACGAATACGGCGGCTCGCTCGAAAACCGCATGCGCTTTCCGCTCGAGATCTTCGAGATCGTGCGCGCGGCGTTTCCGGAGGACCGGCCGGTCGGCGTGCGCGTGTCCGCGACCGACTGGGTCGAAGGCGGCTGGGAGCTCGACGATACGATCGCGTTCGCGCACGAACTGAAGCGCCGCGGCTGCGACTGGATCGACGTGTCGTCCGGCGGCGTGTCGCCGCTGCAGAAGATTCCGCTGTCGCCCGGCTACCAGGTGCCGTTCGCGCAGGCGGTGAAGCGTGCGGTCGGCGTGCCGACGATCGCGGTCGGCCTGATCGACGAGCCCGCGCATGCGAACCGGCTCATCGAGGCCGGCGATGCCGATTTCGTCGCGATGGCGCGTGCGATGCTGTACGACCCGCGCTGGCCGTGGCATGCGGCGGCCGAGCTCGGCGCGCAGGTCATGGCGCCGCCGCAATACTGGCGTTCGCAGCCGCGCGAGCACAAGGCGTTGTTCGGCGACATCGCATTCGGCCAGCGTTGAGCGCCACACGCGCAATATTGCGCGTGATGTTGAACGAAGCAATCGTGAACGTGTAGGATGCGGGTGATTCGCCGCATGCCCCGACGCGGCACCAACCGGTGCCGCGTTTTCGTTTTGCGCGACGCCAGGCCGCGATCGCGGTCGTCTTCCATTCAAGTCGTCTTCACAAGGATTCGTTCGATGAGTTCACGCAGGATCGCGGTGCGCCGCTCGGGAGTACACGGCAAGGGCGTGTTCGCCGTGGCGCCGATCAAGGCCGGCGAGCGCGTAGTGGAATACAAGGGCGAACGAATTTCGTGGAAGGAAGCGCTGCGCCGCCACCCGCACGACCCGAGCGAACCGAACCATACGTTCTACTTCGCACTGGACGAGGGCGGGGTGATCGACGGCAAGATCGACGGCAACAGCGCGCGCTGGATCAACCACTCGTGCGCGCCGAACTGCGAAGCCGAGGAAGTCAAAGGCCGAGTGTACATCCATGCGCTGCGCGACATCGGGCCGGAAGAGGAACTGTTCTACGACTACGGCCTCGTGATCGATGCGAAGCTGACGAAGACGCTCAAGCGCGAATACGCGTGCCATTGCGGCGCGGCGTCGTGCCGCGGCACGCTGCTCGCGACGACCGACGACGGCGGGAAGAAGAAAAAGAAGAAGGACAAGAAGGACGGCAAGTCCGAGTCGCGGTCGAAGGACAAGAAAAGCAAGAAGTGACGCAGGCGGCGGCGCATCGTGCGCTGCCGCTGCCGTTTCAGCAGACGGCTGCCGCATCGTGCAGCCGTGCTGTCCGCCTTCCTCATCCGGCGCGCGGCCCGATCAGCGGCCGCCCACCGAGAGTCTCTCAGTCCATCAGTGCGTCGACGCGGCGGCCGGTGTTTCGCTGGCCGGCTTCTCGGTGCGCGCGACCAGCGGCACCCTCACCACGAAGCGCGAGCCGCCTTCCGATGCATCCTCGTACGAGACGGTGCCGCCGTGCATCGCGATGATGTCGTGCACGATCGCGAGGCCGAGCCCGGCGCCCGTCTCGACACCGTTGCCGCTTTGCGCGTCGCCGCGGAAGAAGCGCTTGAACAGGTCGGCCTGCTGGTTGGCGGGCACGCCGGGGCCGTTGTCCTCGACGACGATCTCGGCGGCCGGCTGGCCGTCCTCGAGTGCGCCGCGCGCGACGTTCACCGTGATCCGCGCGCCGTCGGGCCGCGCGAGCGGCACGTACTTCAGTGCATTGTCGAGCAGGTTCGCGATCACCTCGCGCAACAGCACGGGATTGCCGCGCACGACCAGTTTCTCGTCGTCACCCGGATCGTCGGTGCGCTGGAAGCCGAGGTCGACGTGCGACGCCAGGGCGCGCGGCACCCATTCGGCACCCGTCTCGAACGCCATCGCCGCGAGGTCGACGTCGACGAACCGCGCGGCCTGTTCGCCCGGTTCCGCGCGGGCGAGCGACAGCAACTGGTTGGACAGCCGCACCGCGCGGTCGGCGGCCGCGCGCAGTTCGCGCACCGCGGCGAAGGTCTGGTGCGGGTCGCGCGCCACGGCTGCCTGCTCCGCGTGCAGCTTCACGGCCGTGAGCGGCGTACGCAACTGGTGAGCGGCATCGGCGATGAATTTGCGCTGCGCGTCGAGCGCGGTCTTCAGGCGGCCGAGCAGCGCGTTCATCGCGCTCGTCAGCGGCCGGATTTCCAGCGGCACCTCGGTTTCGTCGACCGGTTCCAGCGACGTGTGGGTCTGCCGGTTCAACGAATCGGCCAGGTGCGTGAGCGGGCCGAGCTGCTGGTTCACGACGCGCCACACGATGCCCCAGCCCGCGAGCAGCAGCAGCAGTAGCGGCATCATGATCGCGACGAGGAATTCGGCCGCGATGCGATAGCGGTGCCGCACCGGCTGCGCGACCTCGACGACCATCGGCTTGCCGCCGTCGACGTCGTCGACGCGCACCTGCGCAACCCGGACCGCGCGGTTGTCGTATTCGGCCTCGAACACGTACGCGTGATGCATGCGGCGCACGTTGATGCCCTGCAGCGGCAGCTTCGGATCGCCGGCGAGTTCCTGTTCGCCGTCGCTGATCCGGTAGATCAGCGCTTCGGCGGGATCGGAGAACATCGCCTGCGCGAGCGGCGGCACCGTGAACGGCGCGTCGGGGCCGGCGATCTGGATCTGTTTGGAGATGGCGGTCGCGAGATCGGCGAGCGAGCGGTCGATCACGTGCTGCGTGTATTGCCACGCGAGCCAGTAGGCGATCAGGCCGCTCATCAGCGCGAGCATCGACAGCGGGGCGGCGAGGCGCCGAAGCAGCGAGCGGCGCAGGCTGGTGGTCACAGCCGGATCAGGAGACATTTCGACGGGCAAATGGATAAGCGCCGCTCACGGGGAGCGGCGCGGTCTTGCGCCGGGCGGCGACGCGGAGCAGCGCGCACACGCGGACGGCACGTGGCCGCCCGGCGTGCGGTGCCGCTCAGACGCTCGCGGTCTGGCGGATTTCCTGCAGCAGGTAGCCGAAGCCGCGCACCGTGACGATTTCGACACGGCACTGCTCGAGTTTCTTGCGCACGCGGTGCACGTAGACTTCGATCGCGGTGTCGCCGAGATCGCCGCCGAAGTGCGTCAGGTGATCCTGCAACTGGGCCTTGCTGACGACGCGGCCGTGACGCAGCAGCAGCATCTCGAGCACCGCGAATTCACGCGGCGACAGTTCGAGCGGCTTGTCGTCGTTGAAGATGCGGCGGTCGACGCCCGACAGGCGGACGCCGCCGAGCGACACTTCCGGGCGCGGCATGTCGCTGTGCGGGCCGCTGCGGCGCATCACCGCGCGGATGCGCGCTTCGAGCTCGGCCGGCTCGAACGGCTTGAGCATGTAGTCGTCGGCGCCGGAGTTCAGGCCCTGGATCCGGTCGTTCAGCTCGTCGCGTGCGGTCAGCACGATGACGGGCGTGTGGCGGTTGGTCTGGCGGAAGCGCGTGAGCAGCGTCATCCCGTCGATGCCCGGCAGGCCGAGGTCGAGGATCACGAGTTCGTGGCGGTTCTGTGCCAGCGCCTGTTCGGCAAAGATGCCGTCATGCACCATGTCGACGGTGAAGCCAGCCTGCTCGAGGCTGCTCTGGATACCGCGTGCGATGGGGCGGTCGTCTTCAATCAGAAGGAGTCGCATGAAGTTCGCTCAAGTACAATGGGTTGGCGGTTCAGGCACGCGGACAGCACGACGCCGTTTCCACAGGGGCGCCGCAACACCTGACATCAAGCATGGCGGCCAGCGAACGATTAAATCCAAACATGTCCGATATTTCGATCAACGACCTAGAAGCCGCGATCAATTTCTGGCGCGCCCGCTCGCCGTCGAGCGGCGACGAACTCAAACTCTGCGAAGAGGCCAGCGCGCTTTCCAAGCCGTATGCGCTGCTGATTGTACAGCGCGAAAGCGCGCTGCAACTGGAAGGTTTGGACCCCAAGGCGCGGAATGCGTACGAGACTTACGTGCGCCTTAAGGATGGCTTGGAAAGCTGAAGGCTTTCGCTCACTACATCCTAGAAAACGTTCATCGAAATGAAAAGTTGACGCGCCGCGCATCGAAAGACGCGCGGCGGTAGAGGAAGGCCTCAGGCGGCCGGTTGCGCGTGCGCGCCGGCACGGTCGATGAACAGCGCCAGTTCGATGTCGCGTTCGGTCAGGCCGTCGGCATCGTGGGTCGACAGCGTGACGTCGACGCGGTTGTACACGTTGAACCATTCCGGATGGTGGTTCATTTCCTGCGCCTTGATCGCGACGCGCGTCATGAAGCCGAACGCTTCGTTGAAATCGGCGAAGCGCAGGCTGCGGTGGATCGCATCGCGGCCCGGTACGGCCGTCCAGAGCGGCAGGCCTTCGAGCCGGGTCTTGCGTTCTTCTGATGTGAGCTTGTGGATCATCTTGCACCTCTCGGTCGGTAACGGCGCCCGCGCGCGGCTGCGCCGCGCGGCGAAGCCGGCACCGGTCATTGTTTCATAGTTGTGGGACGGCCATCCGGGGACGGCGATCGGGAGGCCGGCAGAGGGGCGTTCCGGCGCCCTCGAACGTCATGCGTCGGCGTCGTCGGGCCAGCCTTCGCCCGTGCCGCGATGCAGCACGCGATCGGTATCGAGCACCGCGCCGGCCGCGAACTCGGGCAGCGCCGCCAGCCGGTCGGCCAGCGCACGGCCGTCGACGTCGGCGAGCGCGAACAGCTGCGCAAAATCGTCGATCACGAAGTAGGTCTTCTGGAACGTGTCGATCCGGTACTTCGTGCGCATCACGCGCTCGAGGTCGAAGCCGAGCCGGTTCGGCGCCGCGCTTTCGAGGCTGTACAGGCTTTCGCCCTTGCTCGACACGATCCCGGCGCCATAGATCGACAGCCCGTTCGTGCCGCGCGGGTCGCGGATCAGCCCGAATTCCACCGTATACCAGTAGAGCCGCGCGAGGCGCGCCAGCGCCGCTTCGTCGTCGGCGACCGCGAGCGCGGTGCGGCCGTACGCCTGCATGTAGTCGGCGAACACCGGGTTGATCAGCAGCGGCACGTGGCCGAACAGGTCGTGGAAGCAGTCGGGTTCCTGCAGGTAGTCGAGCTGGTCGGGGCGGCGCATCCACCAGGTGACGGGGAAGCGCCGGTTCGCGAGATGCTCGAAGAACACACGGTCGGGCACGAGGCCCGGCACGGCGACGATTTCCCAGCCCGTTGCCGGCTTCAACTGGCGGTTCACGTCGGCGAACGACGGTACGCGATCGGCCGGCAGGTCGATCTTCCCGAGCCCCGCGACGAACGCGTCGCATGCGCGCCCGCGCAACAGCGCCGACTGGCGTGCATAGAGCTGCTTCCACACCGCGTGGTCGACCTGGCCGTAACGCGCGAGCGGCTGGTCGATGGTGAAATCGGCGCGGGTTTCGAGGCCCGCATCGAACTGCTCCTGCAGTTTCGCGGTGACGACGGTGGACATGATCTGGCTCTGCACGTAGCGGTTGGGAATCATGCAAGTGTAGAGCGGGCTGCGCGCGGAATGGGCGCAATATTGGCGTTGATTCGCTTGATGATGCGATAATCACGCATCAAATCACGAATCAATGCGGAGAATACTCATGCTGGAACTCGATCACTTCGATCTCGCGCTGCTGGATGTGCTGCAGCGCTTCGGCCGCGCGACGCATCAGCAGCTCGGCGAGGAGGTGCCGCTGTCGCCGTCGCAGATCGGCCGGCGGCTGCAGCGGCTCGAGGCGGCCGGCGTGATCGAAGGCTACCGCGTGATGCTGCGCCCCGAAAAGCTCGGGCTCGGCGTCACCGCGTTCACGAGCCTCAAGCTCAAGCACCACGGCGATTCGATCATCGAGCAGTTCCAGCAGCAGATCGACGTGCTGCCCGAGGTGCTCGAATGCCATGCGGTGGTGGGCGATGCCGACTATCTGCTGCGGATCGTCGCGCCCGACCTGAACGCGCTGTCGCAATTCGTGATGAAGAAGCTGATGCGTGTGCCGGGCGTCGACAGCGTGCGCTCGAACATCGTGCTGACGACCTTCAAGCGCAACGGCGCGCTGCCGCTCGCGCACCTGGCGCCCGGCGCCGCCTGACGCGGCGACAGGGCGGCGGGGTTGAAGGCGGCGCGGGTGCGCCGCCGCAGGGCAGGGCCGGATCAGGCCGTTTCGTGCTCCGTGTCGGCGTTCAGCAGGTCGACGTACGCGACCGCGACGAGATCGTTCTGCGACACGCCGAGCTTCGCGAACACGTCGTGCGCTTCGGCTTCACCGCCGGCTTCGTCGTCGTCAGGGCCGAGCACGACTTCCAGTTCGATGAAATCGCCGAGGCCGTCGACGCGGTCGAGGTGGATGCGCGTGCGGCCCGCGAGGTACACGTGCCGTTCCTTCGTCACGATCCCGCGCGTGGTCAGCGCGGTGGCGAGCAGCGCGTGCATTGCATCGGGGTTCGTCACCGGGCTGCGCGTGTAGTACGACGCCTTCGGGCCGTCGCGGTCGTCGCGCTGGTAGAAGATCAGTTCGGCGGGCGTGCCGTCCTCGAAGCGGCGCAGCTTCAGCCGGCCGCGCGGCACGTCATAGAAGAAATCCTGCTGGCGATAGAACAGCGGCGCCTCGGTCGCGAGCCTGGCCGCCTGTTCGCGCAGCTGGTCGAATTCGCGGGCGCGGGCTTTGATCTCGATGTTGCGGGCCATGCGGGTCTCCTTCAATCGGGGTCTCGCGGTGTGCGAACGCACAATCTAGCAAAAACGCGGAGACGGTGGCGTGACGACGGGTGGGGGGGCGTGGCGAGATGACGCGCGCGGGCTCGGCAGCTTCGTCATCAGCACGGCTCATATCGCCCATTGCGCCTCGATCAGCCGCAGCGCCGCCGCGATCGCCGGTTCGTCGCACCGCTCGGCGAGGGTCACGAACGTCAGTTCGGTCGGCACCGTCACGGGCTCGACGATCGTCAGCGCATGCGCGTGCGCTTCGGCCAGCGCGGTCGAGTCGCGCGCGAGCGTCAACCCGATCCCCGATTTGACGAGGTCGAGCATCGACTGCTCCTGGTCGACCTCGGCAACCTTGAGCGGCTGCGCGCCGGCATCGGCGAAGCGCCGTGACAGCAGCCGGTGGTGCGCGGACGCCGGCGGCGTCCAGATCCACGGCAGCGTGGCAAGCGAGCGCCAGTCGTGGGCGCGCTGCACGCGCTCCTTCCAGCCGGCCGGCGCAAGGACGCGGTACTGGAAATGCGTGAGCGTGACGGTGTGGAACAGCGCGCCGTCGAGCGGATCGTCCTCGCCCGGCCGGCCGATGTAGTAGCCGACATCGAGCGCCTGCGTGCGCACCTGTTCGATCACCCAGCCCGACATTCCGTGCCGCAGCGCCGTCTCGATCTGCGGATGGGTTTCGACGAGCGCGCGCAGGAAGCCGCCGAGCCGCAGGAAACCCGGATCGAGGATCGTGCCGATCCGCAGCCGGCCGCGCACCTCGTGTCGCAGTGCAGCAGCGGCGCGCTGCACGTCGGCGGCCGCGGCGAGTGCGCGTTCCGCATGCGGCAGCAGCGTCTGGCCGTCGCGCGTGAGCGCGAGGCCGCGCGACGTGCGTGTAAACAGCGTGACGCCGAGCGTTTCCTGCAGATGCTTGATCTGCAGGCTGACCGCCGGCTGCGTCAGGTGCAGGTGTATGGCGGCGCGCGTCAGGTTGCCTTCGCGCGCGACCGTCGCGAACGCACGGAGCAGGGTGAGATCCATCGTCGTGATATGAGCGCAGCTTATAACGCAGTTCAGCATAACTCATTGGATCGGCGGCCGGCGGCCGGAGTACGCTTCATCGGTCGTGGCGCGCGGGGCCGCAAGCGTGGCTCGCGACGCACTATGCTGGAAATGACGCGCGGCGTTGCGCCGCGTGACAGGAGACAAACCGTGACTACCCAACGCACGCTAGAAGGCGAATTCGATTACGTGATCGTCGGCGCGGGCACCGCGGGCTGCGTGCTCGCGAACCGCCTGACCGAAGATCCCGACATCCGTGTGCTGCTGCTCGAGGCGGGCGGCAAGGACGACTATCACTGGATCCATATCCCGGTCGGCTATCTGTATTGCATCGGCAACCCGCGCACCGACTGGCTGTACAAGACGCAGCCCGAAGCCGCGCTCAACGGCCGTGCGCTGTCGTATCCGCGTGGCCGCGTGCTAGGCGGCTGCTCGTCGATCAACGGGATGATCTACATGCGCGGCCAGCGCGAGGATTACGACAGCTGGGCACAGGAAACCGGCGACGCCGGCTGGTCGTGGGACAGCGTGCTGCCGATCTTCAAGCGCAGCGAGGATCATCATGCGGGCGCGAGCGACGCGCACGGCGCGGGCGGCTACTGGCGCGTCGAGAAGCAGCGGCTGCGCTGGGAGATCCTCGAATCGTTCGCGCAGGCCGCGCAGCAGACGGGCATCCCGGCAACCGACGATTTCAACCGCGGCGACAATTCCGGGGTCGGCTATTTCGAGGTGAACCAGAAGCGCGGCGTGCGCTGGAATACGTCGAAGGCGTTCCTGCGGCCCGCGATGGCGCGCCCGAACCTGACCGTGATCACCGGCGCGCAGGCGCAGCGCGTGATCTTCGACGGTCGGCGCGCGGTCGGCGTCGAATATCACGGCGGCGGCACCGATTACGTTGCACGGGCGCGCTCGGAGGTGCTGCTGACGTCCGGCGCGGTGAATTCGCCGCAACTGCTCGAACTGTCGGGCATCGGCGATGGCCGGCGGCTGCAGGCGCTCGGCATCGACGTCGTGCAGGATCTGCCGGGCGTCGGCGAAAACCTGCAGGATCACCTGCAATTGCGGATGGCGTTTCGCGTCGAAGGCGTACGCACGCTCAACACGCTGTCCGCGCACTGGTGGGGCAAGCTGATGATCGGCGCCGAATACGCGTTGCTGCAGCGCGGGCCGATGTCGATGGCGCCGTCGCAGCTCGGCGCGTTCGCCAAATCCGATCCGGACGATCCCGCACTCACGCGCCCCGATCTCGAATACCACGTGCAGCCGCTGTCGCTCGAACGCTTCGGGGAGCCGCTGCACAGCTTCAACGCATTTACGGCGTCCGTGTGCCATTTGCGGCCGACGTCGCGCGGCAGCGTACATATTGCGAGCGCCGATCTGGGCGCGGCACCCGCGATCGCGCCGAACTATCTGTCGACCGACCACGATCGCCACGTCGCCGCGAACGCGCTGCGGCTCACGCGCCGGATCGCGTCCGCGCCGGCGCTTGCGCGCTATCGTCCCGAGGAAATCCTGCCGGGCCTGCAGTACCGGAGCGAAGCCGAGCTGATCGAGGCGGCCGGCGCGGTCGGCACGACGATCTTCCATCCGGTCGGCACCTGCCGGATGGGGCGTGCCGACGATGAGCGCGCGGTGGTCGACAGCCGGCTGCGCGTGCGCGGCATCGCCGGGCTGCGGATCGTCGATGCATCGGTGATGCCGTTCATTACATCGGGCAACACCAATTCGCCGACGCTGATGATCGCCGAGCGTGCGAGCGACATGATTCGTGCCGATCGCCGCGCGGCGCGCGAAGCGACGCCGGTGCGCACGGAGCCGGCGGTGACGGCCGCGTGACGGAACGCTGACACGCACGACAGCGGGTGGTCATGATGACGCCCGCTGATTCGCTATGCGAAACAAGCTGCCGTTGCGGAGCCAATGCCGATGGTGCCGAATATGCCGGTTGGTCCGGCAAGATCCATGCAAGCCGTGCAGTCGCACGGCTTTTTTGTTGCGTGCGTGCCGGGCCGTGCGGATGGTCAACGCACGATGATGCACGTGTCAAAAAAACGGTGTGATGAACCGTGCACAGCCGCGCGTGACATGGCGGCCAGCCCTATAAGTGCAAATCCCGATGATTGCACTGCACCAACGGCGAGACAATGTGGCGCAGTGTGCATACGCGTCGGCGCGGGAGACCACCCTCGAGGCGTAACACGGCGCCCGGGGCAGCCCGCTCATCCGCTGACCTGTTTCGCGGACGCTTCTCGCGAATCTTCCCGGTGCTTCGCCTGACTTCGTACGGAAGGGAACATGATTCTCGGCGACACGATTCTGGAAACACGCGGACTGACCAAGGAATTCAGGGGTTTCACGGCCGTCAACGGCGTGAACCTGCGTGTGCGTCGCGGTGCGATCCATGCGCTGATCGGACCGAACGGCGCGGGCAAGACCACCTGCTTCAACCTCCTCACCAAATTCCTGACGCCGACGGCCGGCCAGATCGTCTTCAACGGCATCGACATCACCGACGAGCGGCCTGCACAGGTTGCCCGCCGCGGCATCATCCGCTCGTTCCAGATCTCGGCTGTCTTTCCGCACCTGACCGCGCTGCAGAACGTGCGCATCGGCCTGCAGCGTGCGCTCGGCACCGAATTCCATTTCTGGCGCAGCGAACGCACGCTGAAGCGGCTCGACGACCGCGCGATGGACCTGCTCACGCAGGTCGGCCTCACCGATTTCGCGCAGGTGCCGACCGTCGAGCTCGCATACGGCCGCAAACGCGCGCTGGAGATCGCGACCACGCTCGCGATGGAACCCGAACTGATGCTGCTCGACGAGCCCACGCAGGGGATGGGCCACGAGGACGTCGACCGCGTGACCGCGCTGATCAAGAAGGTTGCGAGCGGCCGCACGATCCTGATGGTCGAGCACAACATGAACGTGATCGCGGGCATCTCCGACACGATCACCGTCCTGCAACGCGGCGAGGTGCTGGCCGAAGGCTCGTATGCGGAAGTGTCGAAGAATCCGCTCGTCATCGAGGCCTATATGGGCAGCGCCGACGCGGCGCTCGCGGGGGCGCACGCATGAAGCACAGCGAACGGGAGGAACGCGAATTGAGCGGCGTCGAAAGCGGTACGCCCGCGCTGGAGATCACGGGCCTGGAGGCCTGGTACGGGGAATCCCACATATTGCACGGTGTCGACCTGACGGTGCATCGGGGTGAGGTCGTCACGCTGCTCGGCCGCAACGGCGCGGGCCGCACGACGACGCTGCGCGCGATCATGGGCCTCACGGGCCGCCGCAGCGGGTCGATCAAGGTCGCGGGCAACGAGACGATCGGCCTCGCGACGCACCGCATCGCGCATTTCGGCATCGGCTACTGCCCGGAGGAGCGCGGGATCTTCTCGAGCCTGTCGTGCGAGGAGAACCTGATGCTGCCGCCGCCGATCGGTTCGCGCGACCACGCGATGTCGATCGACGAGATCTACGCGATGTTCCCGAACCTCGCGTCGCGCCGGCAGAGCCAGGGCACGCGACTGTCCGGCGGCGAGCAGCAGATGCTCGCGGTCGCGCGGATCCTGCGCACCGGCGCGAACCTGCTGCTGCTCGACGAGATTTCCGAAGGCCTCGCACCGGTGATCGTGCAGGCGCTGGCGCGGATGATCGTCGCGCTGAAGGCGCGCGGCTACACGATCGTGATGGTCGAACAGAATTTCCGCTTCGCGGCACCGCTCGCCGACCGCTTCTACGTGATGGAGCACGGCAGCATCGTCGAACATTTCCAGGCGGCCGAACTGGAAAGCAAGATGCCGACCCTGCACGACCTGCTCGGGGTGTGACGCCGCCCCGTCTCTTTTGCCGCTAGCCGTGGCGGCTTCGAACAACCACAACGCATCAGAACAACAGGAGACGTCAATGAAAATGAAGACCCTCGCACACGCCTGTCTCGCGCTCGCGACTGCCGCGTTCACCGCCGGCGCCGCGCAGGCCGCGGATACCGTGAAGATCGGCTTCATCACCGACATGTCGGGGCTTTACGCGGATATCGACGGGCAGGGCGGTCTCGAAGCGATCCGCATGGCGGTCGCCGATTTCGGCGGCAAGGTGCTCGGCAAGCCGATCGAGGTCGTCTATGCCGATCACCAGAACAAGGCCGACATCGCCGCGTCGAAGGCGCGTGAATGGATGGATCGCGGCGGGCTCGACCTGCTGGTCGGCGGCACGAACTCCGCCACTGCGCTGTCGATGAACCAGGTCGCGGCCGAGAAGAAGAAGGTCTACATCAACATCGGCGCGGGCGCCGACACGCTGACGAACGAGCAGTGCACGCCGTACACGGTCCACTATGCATACGACACGATGGCGCTTGCGAAGGGCACCGGTTCGGCGGTGGTGAAGCAGGGCGGCAAGACGTGGTTCTTCCTGACCGCCGATTACGCATTCGGCAAGGCGCTCGAGAAGAACACGTCGGATGTCGTGAAGGCGAACGGCGGCCAGGTGCTCGGTACGGTGCGCCACCCGCTGTCCGCGTCGGATTTCTCGTCGTTCCTGCTGCAGGCGCAGGCGTCGAAGGCGCAGATCCTCGGCCTCGCGAACGCGGGCGGCGACACGATCAACTCGATCAAGGCCGCGAAGGAATTCGGCATCACGAAGACGATGAAGCTCGCGGCGCTGCTGATGTTCATCGACGACGTGCACAGCCTCGGCCTCGAGACGACGCAGGGCCTCGTACTGACCGACAGCTGGTACTGGAACCGTGACGCGGCGTCGCGCCAGTGGGCGCAGCGCTACTTCGGCAAGATGAAGAAGATGCCGTCGAGCCTGCAGGCGGCCGACTACTCGTCGGTGACGACCTACCTGAAGGCCGTCCAGGCCGCCGGCACGACCGATTCCGACAAGGTGATGGCCGAGCTGAAGAAGATCAAGATCAACGACTTCTACGCGAAGGGCTACATCCGCACGGACGGCAGCATGATCCACGACATGTACCTGATGGAAGTGAAGAAGCCGTCGGAGTCGAAGGAGCCGTGGGATTACTACAAGGTGCTCGCGACGATTCCGGGCGAACAGGCGTTCGGGACCAAGCAGGAATCGCGCTGCGCGTTGTGGAAGTAAGCAGGGCGTAGCGGCGCGCACGGGCGCGCCGCTCGGTGGCGGCTGCAGCGATGTGCCCGCTGCGCCGCCTGCGTACGCGACGCTAGAAGGTTGCGTGCGCAACGAAACTCATTCTGACGGCTAAGTCGATGGAAATCTTTGGCATTCCGTTGCCGGCGATGCTGAGCCAGTTGCTGCTCGGGCTCGTCAACGGCTCGTTCTACGCGATCCTGAGCCTCGGGCTCGCGGTGATCTTCGGGCTGCTCAACGTGATCAACTTCGCGCACGGCGCGCTGTTCATGCTGGGTGCGATGCTCGCGTGGATGGGCATGTCGTATTTCGGGTTGCCGTACTGGGCGATGCTCGTGATCGCGCCGCTGGTGGTCGGCGCGTTCGGGATCCTGATCGAGCGCTCGATGCTGCGCTGGCTGTACAAGCTCGATCACCTGTACGGGCTGCTGCTCACGTTCGGGCTCACGCTGGTCGTCGAAGGCGTGTTCCGGTCGATCTACGGTTCGTCCGGCCAGCCGTACGACGTGCCGTCGCAGCTGTCCGGCGCCACCAACCTCGGCTTCATGTTCCTGCCGAACTACCGCGCGTGGGTCGTCGTCGCATCGCTCGCGGTGTGTCTCGCGACGTGGTTCGTGATCGAGAAGACGCGCCTGGGCGCCTACCTGCGCGCGGGCACCGAGAATCCGAAGCTCGTCGAGGCATTCGGCGTGAACGTGCCGATGATGATCACGCTCACCTACGGCTTCGGCGTCGCGCTCGCGGCGTTCGCGGGCGTGCTGGCCGCGCCGGTGATCCAGGTGTCGCCGCTGATGGGGCAGCCGATGATCATCACCGTGTTCGCGGTGGTTGTGATCGGCGGGATGGGCTCGATCCTCGGCTCGATCGTCACGGGCCTGCTGCTCGGCGTGATCGAGGGTTTCACGCGCGTGTTCTACCCCGAAGCGTCGGCCACCGTCGTGTTCGTGATCATGGCGATCGTGCTGCTGTTCCGCCCGGCGGGCCTCTTCGGCAAGGAAAAATGATGCAGAGAAAAGTGCTCTACGGCGCGCTGCTCGCCGCACTGCTCGCCGCGCCGTTCATCGGCGCGTACCCGGTGTTCGTGATGAAGGTGCTCACGTTCGCGCTGTTCGCGGCCGCGTTCAACCTGCTGATCGGCTATACGGGGCTGCTGTCGTTCGGCCATGCGATGTTCCTCGCGACCGCCGGCTATGCGACCGGCTATTCGATACAGACGCTCGGTTTCACGCCGGAACTCGGCGTGCTGGTCGGTACCGTTGCCGCGACGCTGCTCGGGCTCGTCGTCGGGCTGTTCGCGATCCGGCGGCAGGGCATCTACTTCGCGATGATCACGCTCGCGTTCGCGCAGATGGTCTACTTCATCTACCTGCAGGCGCCGTTCACGCACGGCGAGGACGGGCTGCAGGGCGTGCCGCGCGGCCACCTGTTCGGGCTGCTCGACCTGTCGAACGACGTCGCGCTGTACTACGTCGTGCTGGCGGTGGTCGTAGCCGCATGCGCGTTCATCGTGCGGGTCGTGCATTCGCCGTTCGGCCAGGTGCTCGTCGCGATCAAGGAGAACGAAGCGCGCGCGATCTCGCTCGGCTACGACACCGACCGCTTCAAGCTGCTCGCGTTCATCCTGTCGGCGGGCATCGCGGGGCTGGCCGGTTCGCTGAAGGTGCTCGTGCTCGGCTTCGAGACGCTGTCTGACGCGTACTGGACGATGTCGGGGCTCGTCGTGCTGATGACGCTCGTCGGCGGGATGGGCACGCTGTTCGGGCCGCTGCTGGGCGCGGCGCTGATCGTCGCGCTGGAAGACCGGCTCGGCGACATCGGCGAATGGCTCGCATCGACGACGGGCGTCGCGTGGTTCCATTCGCTCGGCGAATCGGCGACGATCGTCACGGGGCTGATCTTCATCGCATGCGTGCTCGCGTTCCGGCGCGGCATCGTCGGCGAAATGGTCGCGCGGATCAAGCCGCTCAGGGCGTCCTGAATGCGTGCGGCGCGCGTCACCGGGCGTTGATGCGAAGCACCATCCGGCATGCTCCGGAAGGGCGTCGCAGCGGGCTCGGGCCGGCGCCACGCGGCAGGCTGGTGCCCCATTTTCGTGCGGCGATGCACCATAGGGGTAAATGCTAAGTTGTCGCAGTGTGAAAGGTCCTTTAATCTTCGTCCTAGTTCTGATGCACCGCGAAACGAATTTGCAGGTGGAGAACGAGGAGACAATCGAGGCACAAAGTGCCCGGACCCCAAAGCGCTGTTGGACGGAATCCAACAGCGCTTTTTCATTTGCGTGCACGGATTTCCACCGATGGTGCATCGGCCTGCGCGATTGCCGTATTCCGCGCTTGCGTTCGCACCGCGTTTCTTCCGCGCTTCGCCGCGTCCCCCCGTTTTCCACTTTCCGCTTTCCCGCGATTCGTTCGCAGACGATGCGCAGCCGTGCGCTGCGCCGTTCGGGCTAACCCGGTTGGCGTGCACAAAACGCGTCCGTTACACTCAGCTTTCGCCGACCGCGCGGTCGGGAAAATCGGTCGGCAGTTCTCCTACAAGCAGAATGCAGAAGAGGGAGTACGGTTGGATGAGCAGCGCAGGACGAAGGATCGGGGCAGGAAGGGCGGCTGGTGCCGTTCGTTCGTCGTGGGGTTGGGCTGCCGTCGCGGCGGCCTTTCCGAGCCGTTCTGCGGCCTGTAGGCGCGTTCCGGCGCCATCGCCGGTCGTTGCGTGCGCATCCGTATCGATATTCGCATCCGCACTCGCATGAGCGGCCGGCTTCCCGATCATGTGCTTCTTGCGGGCCTGGCCGCATCAGGCCGGATCGACGTGCCTTTCCTTGATCGTTGCGCATACATCGATTTCCCGCACGATTCCGCATTTCTCCGCTTTCTTCATCCAGACGACACCGCTGCTGCGCATCGTGACGATCGAACGACCGTTTCGACCGCCGGCTGGTGCGTCCGCGCGCGGCGCTGTCCGTGCGTGGTTGAAGGTGAGGTGTTTCACGGGAAAACGAGCGTAGGCGTGGCAAGGCGAGATAGTTAAATTATTAACTTGTTTTGGGGACCGGGAGCCGCCCGAGCGACCCGTGGCTTTTTCGAGCAGCGTTTGGAGACAACGTAAATGAAGATGAATCGATGGATGGAGGCCGTGCTCGCCGCGGGCCTCGTGTGTGCGGCGGCAACGGCGTCGGCGCAGGTGAAGATCGGCGTGACGCTGTCGGCCACCGGGCCGGCCGCGTCGCTCGGGATTCCGGAAAAGAACACGATCGCGCTGCTGCCGAAGGAAATCGCCGGCAAGAGCGTGCAGTACATCGTGCTCGACGACGCATCCGACACGAGCCGCGCGGTGCAGAACGTGCGCAAGCTGATCGATGAAGATCACGTCGACGCGATCATCGGTTCGTCCGTCACGCCGAACTCGCTCGCGATGCTCGACCCCGTGTCGCAGGGCAAGACGCCGACGATCTCGCTCGCGGCGAGCGCCCAGATCATCTCGCCGATGGACGCGAAGCGCGCGTGGATGTTCAAGGTGCCGCAGAACGACCAGCTGATGGCCGACGCGATCGCCGGCTACATGGCGAAGCACGGCGTGAAGACGGTCGGCTTCATCGGCTTCGCCGATGCGTACGGCGACAGCTGGTACAAAACGTTCGACGCGGCGGCCGCGAAGAACGGCCTGAAGGTCGTGTCGAACGAGCGCTACAACCGCACCGACGCATCGGTGATGGGGCAGGTGCTGAAGCTGATGGGCTCGAACCCGGATGCGGTGCTGATCGCCGGCTCGGGCACGCCGGCGGCGCTGCCGGCGAAGACGCTGAAGGAGCGCGGCTACAAGGGCAAGGTGTACCAGACGCACGGCGTCGCGAACAACGACTTCCTGCGCGTGTGCGGCAAGGACTGCGAAGGCGAGATCCTGCCCGCCGGCCCGGTGCTCGTGACCGACCAGCTGCCCGATTCGAATCCGGTGAAGAAGCCGGCGCTCGGCTACAAGGCCGCGTACGAGAAGGCGTACGGCGCGGGCTCGCTCGCGACGTTCGGCGGCCATGCGTGGGATGCCGGGCTGCTGCTGCAGCGTGCGATTCCGGAAGCGCTGAAGAAGGGCCAGCCGGGCACCGAGGCGTTCCGCGAGGCGCTGCGCGCGTCGATCGAGAACGTGAAGGACCTGCCCGTGTCGCACGGCGTGATCAACATGACGCCGACCGATCACAATGGCTTCGACACGCGTGCGCGCGTGATGGTGCAGATCGTCGACGGCAAGTGGAAGCTGCAGGCCGAGTAAGCATCACGTGAAACCGGCGTGCGCGGCGCGAATGGCGCCGTGCATGCCGTCGGCAGGGCGCCGGGCCTGACGGGCCCGCGACCGTGCCGCCTGGAACCGCCGGGGCCGCCTGCATGGCGCCCGACGCGTCGACCCTGCCGTCCGCGCCCCGGCCGTCCCGTCTTTCGTTTCTCCGCAGCATTCTCGATACACGAAACGTATGGATCTCTCGATTGCAGCGATCCTCGCGCAAGACGGCATCACGACCGGCGCCATATATGCATTGCTGTCGCTGGCGCTCGTGCTGGTATTTTCCGTCACGCGGGTGATCTTCATTCCCCAGGGCGAATTCGTCGCCTACGGTGCGCTGACGCTTGCCGCGTTGCAGGCGCAGAAATTTCCCGCCACCTGCTGGCTGTTGTTCGTGATGGGCATCGCGTGCTTCCTGCTCGAAGTCGGCGGCCTGATCCGCCATCGCGAACGGCGCCATCAGCTCGGCCGCACGCTTGCGACACTCGGCAGCCGCTACATCCTGCTGCCGCTCGCGGTGTTCGCGATCACGCGCAGCTTCGCCGTGCAGCCGCTGCCGATGCTGGCGCAGATCGCACTGACGCTCGCGATCGTCGTGCCGATGGGGCCGTTCGTCTACCGGCTCGTGTACCAGCCGATCGCCGAAGGCACGACGTTGCTGCTGCTGATCGTGTCGGTCGCCGTCCACTTCGCGATGGTCGGCCTCGGGCTCGTGATGTTCGGCGCGGAAGGTTCGCGCACCAACGGCTTCTCGGATGCGTCGCTGTCGATCGGCAGCATGACCGTGTCGGTGCAGAGCATCCTGGTCGTCGTGACGGCGCTCGTGCTGATCGGCGCGCTCTATGTGTACTTCGGCCGCACGATCGCAGGCAAGGCGCTGCGCGCGACGTCGGTGAACCGTCTCGGCGCGCGGCTCGTCGGTATCGGCACGACCGAGGCAGGGCGGCTCGCGTTCACGTTCGCGGCGGGGCTCGGCGTGTTGTGCGGGATCCTCGTCGGCCCGTTGACGACGATCTACTACGACTCGGGCTTCCTGATCGGCCTGAAGGGTTTCGTCGGCGCGATCATCGGCGGGCTTGTCAGCTATCCGCTCGCGGCCGCCGGCTCGCTGCTCGTCGGCGTGCTTGAATCGTATTCGTCGTTCTGGGCGAGCGCCTACAAGGAGGTGATCGTGTTCACGCTGATCATTCCGGTGCTGCTGTGGCGGAGCTTCGCCACGCCGCACGCGGAAGAGGAAGAGGAGTGACGCGATGAAGACGATGGTACGCAACAAGACCTTCTGGGTGTTTCTCGTGGTGCTGTTCGCGCTGCCGGTGCTGCCCGGCGCGCTGCAGGTGCCTGAATACTGGATCACGCTGCTGAACTACATCGGCCTCTACGCGATCGTCGCGATCGGCCTCGTGCTGCTCACGGGGGTCGGCGGGATGACGAGCTTCGGGCAGGCCGCGTTCGTCGGCATCGGCGCCTATGCGACCGCGCTCCTGACGACGCGCTACGGCGTGTCGCCGTGGCTCGCGCTGATCGTCGGCGTCGTGCTGACGGCGCTCGTCGCGCTCGTGCTCGGCGCGGTCACGATGCGGCTGTCCGGCCACTTCCTGCCGCTCGGCACGATCGCGTGGGGCCTCGCGCTGTTCTACCTGTTCGGCAACCTCGAACTGCTCGGCAAGTACGACGGGATCAACGGGATTCCGGTGCTGAACCTGTTCGGCATCGAGCTAGAAAGCGGGCGCAGCCTGTACTTCCTGATCTGGGCCGTCGTGCTGGCCGCGATCGTGTCGGTGCAGAACCTGCTGAACAGCCGCCCGGGCCGCGCGATTCGCGCGCTGCGCGGCGGTGGCGTGATGGCCGAGGCGATGGGCGTGAACACCGCGTGGATGCGCGTCGTGATCTTCGTCTATGCGGCCGTGCTCGCGGCCGTATCGGGCTTCCTGTACGCGCACCTGCAGCGTGCGGTGAACCCGACGCCGTTCGGGCTGAACCACGGGATCGAGTTCCTGTTCATGGCCGTGGTGGGCGGCGTGTCGCACGTGTGGGGCGCGGTGCTCGGTGCGGCGATCCTGACCGTGCTGCAGGACTACCTGCAGACGCTGCTGCCGAAGCTGCTCGGCTCGGAAGGCAACTTCGAGATCATCGTGTTCGGCGTGCTGATGGTGCTGCTGCTGCAGTACGCACGCCAGGGCGTGTGGCCGTTCGTCGCCAGGCTGTTCCCCCGCGGGCCGCGTGCGCACGTGCCCGAGCATGCCGATCCGTTGCCGCAACGTGCGAAGCCGACGGCCGGCGAGCCGCTGCTCGTCGTCGACAACGCGCGCAAGCAGTTCGGCGGGCTCGTGGCCGTCAATGACGTCAGCTTCGATGTGAAAGCGGGGCAGATCATCGGGCTGATCGGCCCGAACGGCGCCGGCAAGTCGACCACGTTCAACCTCGTGACGGGCGTGCTGAAGCCGACGGGCGGCACGATCACGTTCCGTGGCGAGCGCATCGACGGGCTGACATCGCGCCAGATCGTTCGCCGCGGCATCGGCCGGACGTTCCAGCACGTGAAGCTGTTGCCGGCGATGACGGTGCTCGAGAACGTCGCGATCGGTGCGCACCTTCGCGGCCGTACCGGTGTGTGGCGCAGCGTCGCGCGGCTCAATGCCCACGAGGAAGCGCAGTTGCTGGCCGAAGCCGCACAGCAGATCCGCCGGGTCGGGCTCGAAAAGCACATGTACGACGAAGCGGGCAGTCTCGCGCTGGGCCAGCAGCGGATTCTCGAAATCGCACGGGCGCTGTGCTGCGACCCGACGCTGTTGCTGCTCGACGAGCCGGCCGCCGGGCTGCGTTATCAGGAGAAGCAGCAACTCGCCGACCTGCTGCGGCGGCTGAAGGCGGAAGGTATGAGCGTGTTGCTCGTGGAACACGACATGGATTTCGTGATGAACCTCACCGACCGGCTGGTGGTGATGGAATTCGGCACGCGGATCGCGGAAGGGCTGCCGCAGGATGTGCAGCAGGACCCGGCCGTGCTCGAAGCGTATCTGGGCGGGGTGGAGTGATGACGGACACGACGATGCCGATTCTCGAAGTGAGCGGGCTGGCGGTCCGGTACGGGAAGGTCGAGGCGCTGCATGGCGCGGCGATCAAGGTTGGTGCGGGGCAGATCGTCAGCGTGATCGGCCCGAACGGGGCTGGCAAATCGACGCTGTTGAACGCGATCATGGGCGCGCTGCCGGTGACCGGGCATGCTTCGGGCGCGGTCGTGTATCGCGGTCACGATGTCGGTGCGTTGCCGGTGGAGCAGCGCGTCGCGCGCGGGATGTGCCTCGTACCGGAAAAGCGTGAGCTGTTCAGCACGATGACGGTCGAAGACAACCTCGTGCTCGGTGCGTATCGGCGCAAGCAGGCCGGTGAAGCGAACTTCCTCGACCAGCTCGATCACGTGTTCGCGCTGTTTCCGCGGCTGAAGGAGCGGCGCAAGCAGGCAGCGGGCACGTTGTCCGGCGGCGAGCGGCAGATGCTCGCGGTTGGCCGCGCGCTGATGGGCAAGCCCGACCTGCTGATGCTCGACGAGCCGAGCCTCGGGCTGGCGCCGCTGATCGTGAAGGAGATCTTTCATATCATCAGCGCGTTGCGCGGTACGGGTGTGGCGACGCTGCTGATCGAGCAGAATGCGCGGGCGGCGCTGCAGATTTCCGACTACGGCTACGTGCTGGAGACGGGGGAGTTTGCGCTGGAAGGGCCGGCGGCGGAACTTGCGCAGAATCCGCGCGTGATCGAAACGTACCTCGGGTTGGCGAAGAAAACGGCTTGATCGTAGGTGCGGTTGGCGGGAAACGGGCGGCGTGTTTCACGTGAAACACGCCGTTTTTGTTTTTGGGGTGAGATGTGATGCCGATACATCCACAGTTAACAACCAGGGGATAAGTGCCGGAGGAACAATCAAAAGCGCTGTGCGTTAGCAGTGGCTGAGGTGTCCACGGCACAGATGACGATTCGGTATGTCGCTCGTGGGAGGTTGCCGCTTGTTCCACAGGCCGACGATGTGCCGCGTCACAGGGGATAAGTATCGAGCGAACCGACGGAAATTCTGTGAGGAAGAGGGTGGGTGTGGTCGCACAGAGTGTTTCGTCCGGGAAGTTGGGTGGGCACAGGCCTCGAACGGGTTGTATGTTCCACGTGAAATTTCCCGACAAATGGATCTCTGCACAGGTGCAACGATGTGCGGCAGGCGGGCTGGAAGCTTTGCGGAAGTGGGCCCTGGACCACAGATTCATCTGGCCATCGCCGAAAAATCGTCGAATTGCACAGACCCTACCATTCGGACGGCATTCGGGTGAAAAGCGAACCCGCTATAATTCGGCCCATACATTTCTCAGATAGGTTCGTGCGCAGTCCTGCGGACGGAATCCACCATGCTTTTTCCCACAGAATTTGACGTCATCGTCGTCGGTGGCGGTCATGCCGGCACCGAAGCCGCGCTGGCGTCCGCCCGCATGGGCGCAAAGACACTGCTGCTGACCCACAACATCGAAACGCTTGGGCAGATGAGCTGCAATCCGTCGATCGGCGGCATTGGCAAGGGCCATCTGGTCAAGGAAGTCGATGCGCTGGGCGGCGCAATGGCTGCCGCGACGGACGAGAGCGGCATTCAGTTCCGGATCCTCAATTCGTCGAAGGGCCCGGCTGTGCGCGCGACGCGTGCGCAGGCCGATCGCATCCTGTACAAGGCCGCGATCCGTCACCGGCTCGAGAACCAGCCGAACCTCTGGCTGTTCCAGCAGGCCGTCGACGACCTGATGGTCGAAGGCGACCGCGTGGTGGGCGCCGTCACGCAGATCGGCATCCGCTTCCGCGCCCGCGCGGTCGTGCTGACCGCCGGTACGTTCCTCGACGGCAAGATCCACGTCGGCCTGAACAACTACACGGGCGGTCGCGCGGGCGATCCGGCGGCCGTGTCGCTGTCGTCGCGCCTGAAGGAGCTGAAGCTGCCGCAGGGCCGTCTGAAGACCGGTACGCCGCCGCGTATCGATGGCCGTTCGATCGATTTCTCGAAGCTGACCGAACAGCCGGGCGACCTCGATCCGGTCCCCGTCTTCTCGTTCCTGGGGCGTGCGGAGCAGCATCCGCAGCAGCTGCCGTGCTGGGTCACGCACACGAACGAACGCACGCACGACATCATTCGTGGGGGCCTCGACCGTTCGCCTATGTATACAGGCGTGATCGAAGGCGTCGGGCCGCGCTATTGCCCGTCGATCGAGGACAAGATCCACCGGTTCGCATCGAAGGAATCGCACCAGATCTTCCTCGAGCCGGAAGGGCTGACGACCAACGAGTTCTACCCGAACGGGATCTCTACGAGCCTGCCGTTCGACGTCCAGCTCGAGCTCGTGCACTCGATGCTCGGCCTCGAGAACGCGCATATCCTGCGCCCCGGCTACGCGATCGAGTACGACTACTTCGACCCGCGCGCGCTGAAGGCGTCGCTTGAGACGAAGGCGATCAACGGGTTGTTCTTTGCGGGCCAGATCAATGGGACGACCGGCTATGAAGAGGCGGCCGCGCAGGGGCTGCTGGCCGGCCTTAATGCGGGCCGCTACGTGCAGGAGAAGGACGCATGGTGCCCGCGCCGTGACCAGGCGTACCTTGGCGTGCTGGTCGACGATCTCGTAACGCGTGGCGTGGCCGAGCCGTACCGGATGTTCACAAGCCGCGCCGAGTATCGCCTCAGCCTGCGTGAAGACAATGCCGACATGCGCCTGACCGAGGTCGGCCGCGAGCTGGGGCTCGTCGACGACGCGCGCTGGGACGCATTCAGCCGAAAGCGCGACGCTGTTTCACGTGAAACCGAACGCCTGAAGTCGACGTGGGTCACGCCGAAGACGTTGCCGCCGGAAGAAGCGACCGCGCTCCTCGGCAAGGCGATCGATCACGAATACAGCCTCGCCGAGCTGCTGCGCCGCCCGGGTATCAGCTACGACGGCGTGTGTGGCCTGAAGGGGGGCGAATGCGGTTCCGCAGAGCCGCTGGCCGACGATCCGGTGCTGCTCGAGCAGATCAAGGAGCAGGTCGAGATCGGCATCAAGTACCAGGGCTATATCGAGCGTCAGGCCTCTGAGATCGAACGCAACGATGCGAACGAGAACACGCGCCTGCCGGACGGTATCGATTACCGCGAAGTCCGTGGCCTGTCGTTCGAGGTGAGCCAGAAGCTCAACGAGTTCCGACCGGAAACGATCGGGCAGGCATCGCGTATCTCGGGTGTCACGCCGGCCGCGATCTCGCTGCTGATGGTGCACCTGAAGCGCCGCGGCCTGGGCCGCCGTAGTGGCACTGCCGAAGCGGCAACGGAGCAGGGGGACGGCGCCGTCCCGACGCAACAATGACGGCGCGTCGCGCGCCGGCGGTTAATCGGGACGTACTGGAACAGATGCTCGTCGAAGGCACGACGGCGCTCGACCTCGCACTGACGGATGCACAACACAACCAGCTGCTCGACTATGTCGCGCTGCTCGGCAAGTGGAACGCGGTCTACAACCTGACCGCGATCCGCGACCCGAAGCAGATGCTGATCCAGCACATCCTCGATTCGCTCTCCATCGTCTCGCATCTGCGTGGCCGTGCATCGGCCCGTGTGCTCGACGTCGGCTCGGGCGGCGGATTGCCTGGTATCGTGCTGGCGATCGTCGAGCCGGACTGGCAGATCACGCTGAACGATATCGTGCAGAAGAAGTCTGCATTCCAGACTCAGATGCGCGCGGAGCTGAAGCTCGCGAACCTGTCGGTGGTCACCGGGCGGGTCGAATCGCTGCAGCCGGGTGTCGAAGTGCCGGAAAAATTCGACATGATCGTATCCCGCGCTTTCGCGGATCTGTCCGACTTCGTTAAACTTGCTCGACATCTGGTCGCGCCGGGCGGATCGATCTGGGCGATGAAGGGCGTCCATCCGGACGACGAGATTGCGCGATTGCCGGAAGGCAGCCGCGTGAAGCAGACGATACGGCTGGCGGTACCGATGCTCGATGCCGAACGGCATCTGATCGAAGTGACCGTCGACGAGGCGAATTGAAGGGCGGGCGCGCAGTAGCGCGCCGTTTGTTTGAAGGTAAAGGGAACACACCAACGATGGCAAAGATCTTCTGCGTTGCGAACCAGAAGGGGGGCGTCGGCAAGACGACGACATCGGTCAATCTCGCCGCAAGCCTTGCAGCGCAGGAGCAACGAGTCCTGCTGATCGATCTCGACCCGCAGGGTAACGCGACGATGGGCAGCGGGATCGACAAGGCTGCTTGCGAAGCGACCGTGTACGAGGTGCTGGTCGACGGCGTGCCGGTGACCGACGCGCGCATCCGCCCGGACGGCGTCACCTACGACGTGCTGCCTGCGAACCGCGAGCTGTCCGGTGCCGAGATCGAACTGATCAGCATCGACAACCGCGAGCGCCGGCTGAAGGCTGCGCTCGAGCGCGTGGCCGATGACTACGATTTCGTGCTGATCGATTGCCCGCCGACGCTGTCGCTGCTGACGCTGAACGGGCTGTGCGCGGCGCATGGCGTCGTGATTCCGATGCAGTGCGAGTACTTCGCACTGGAAGGGTTGTCGGACCTCGTCAACACGATCAAGCAGGTTCACGCGAACATGAACCGTGACCTGAAGATCATCGGCTTGTTGCGCGTGATGTTCGATCCGCGCATCACGCTGCAGCAGCAAGTCTCCGATCAACTGAAAGCGCACTTCGGCGACAAGGTGTTCGACGCGGTGATTCCGCGTAACGTGCGCCTGGCGGAAGCGCCGAGTTACGGGCTGCCGGGCGTCGTGTTCGACCGCAGCTCGCGCGGTGCGCAAGCGTATCTCCAGTTCGGTGCCGAGATGATCGACCGCGTTCGCGCGTTCGAGGTGTCGTGATCCGGACATGAGCGAAGCGAGGAAGAAAGACATGAACGCGGTACCAAAGAAGAAGGGCTTGGGACGTGGCCTCGAAGCGCTGCTCGGCGGCAGTGCCGATATCACCGAAGCGGTGAAGATCGAAGGGGCACCGAACACGCTCGCGCTCGGCAAGCTGCAGGCCGGCAAGTACCAGCCGCGGACGCGGATGGACGAAGGCAGCCTGCAGGAGCTCGCGGCGAGCATTCGCGCACAGGGCGTGATGCAGCCGATCCTGGTACGGCCCATTTCATCAGACAAATACGAGATCATCGCAGGCGAGCGCCGTTTCCGCGCGGCGCGCCTGGCGGGCCTCGATGAAGTGCCGGTGCTCGTGAAGGATGTATCGGATCAGGCCGCCGCGGCGATGGCGCTGATCGAGAACATCCAGCGCGAGGACCTGAACCCGCTTGAAGAGGCGCATGGTATCCAGCGCCTGCTCGACGAGTTCGGTTTCACGCACGAACAGGCGGCCGAATCGGTCGGCCGTTCGCGCAGCGCGGTGTCGAACCTGCTGCGACTGCTGAACCTGGCTTCGCCGGTGCAGACGATGCTGCTGGCGGGTGATCTCGACATGGGGCATGCGCGCGCGCTGCTCGCCGTCGATGCGGCCACGCAGATCACGCTCGCCCATCAGGTCGTCAACAAGCGCATGTCGGTGCGCGAGACCGAGAAGCTCGTCACGCACACGACGAAGGAAGTGCCGGCCGTGAAGGCGCGCGCGAAGGACGACGGCGGCCGCGATACGCGCCGTCTCGAGGAGGAGTTGTCCGACCTGCTCGCGTCGACGGTGAAGATCAAGCTCGGCCGCCGCGGGCGAGGGCAGGTGACGATCGACTTCGGCAACCTCGACGCGCTCGAGGGCATTCTCGTGCGACTGCGCGGCAACGTCGCAACCGAAGAGTAACGGGCAGCTCATGGAGGAGACGGGCGCACCGGCGCCGCGCCGGTGGCTCGGATGGCTTGCGCAGGAGCCCGTGCTATCGGTGCTCGCGCTGGGCCTGATCCTGCTGCAATGGGTGCGTCCGCAACCATTTTCCGTATTGGCCGATCGCGTCGACTGGCAGACGGTCGCGACGCTCGCGGGCCTCTTGATGCTGACCAAGGCGCTCGAGTTGTCCGGCTGCCTGATGTGGCTCGCGCACCGCATCGTGCATCACGTGCACTCCGAACGCGGCTTGGCCATGCTGCTGGTCGGATTCGCCGCGTTGCTGTCGATGTGGCTCACCAACGACGTCGCGCTGTTCGTCGTCGTGCCGCTGATGGTGTCGCTGCGTGCGCTGACGCCGCTGCCGTTCCGGCGGCTCGTGATCGTCGTCGCGCTGGCCGTCAACGCGGGGTCCGTCGCGACGCCGCTCGGCAATCCCCAGAATCTTTTCCTGTGGCAATTGAGCGGCGTGTCGTTCGGCCACTTCGTGGTCACGCTCGGGCCGCTCGCGATCGCGCTGATGGCGCTGCTGTTCGTGCTGACCGCGTGCGCGTTTCGCGCGAAGCCGCTCGACCTGTCCGGCGACGTCGTCGCCATTCCCGTGCAACGCATGCACGCGCTGATCGCGGCGGTGCTGTTCGCGGCATTCGTGCTGCTCGCCGATGCGCATCATCCGCTGCCGGGCCTGGTTGCTGTCGCGATCGTGCTGCTCGCCGTAAAACGTGACGCAGTCCTGAAGATCGACTGGCTGCTGCTGCTGATCTTCGTGCTGATGTTCGTCGTGTTGCGCAGCGCGGCTGCGCTGCCCGTCATCCATGACGCGATTGCGCATGCGAATCTCGATTCACCGCTGCGCATCTTTGCGGCCGGTGCCGTGCTGTCACAGGGCATCAGCAACGTGCCGGCCGCGATCCTGCTGTCGGAGTTCACGCACGACTGGCGCGCGCTCGCGTTCGGCGTATCGGTCGGCGGATTCGGTTTCGCGATCGGCTCGCTGGCGAACCTGATCGCTGTGCGTCTCGCGAAGGAGCCACGCATGTGGCTGCCGTTCCACCTGGTCTCGATTCCGTTCGCGCTCGCCAGCGCGGCACTCGGCGCATGGCTGCTCGTTCACGGTTGAGCGACGCCGGTGTGCGTGGCACAGGCGTGCCATTCGGGTGGCGGGGGGGGGGGCGCACAGCATTCCCGCTGGTGCGGGGCTGTTGATAAGTGTGGCAATCCACAGTCGATCGACTGTGGTGGCATGACAACTGATTGGATAATTTGCTGCGTCAGCGTCGATCCGGATTTCGCGCATCCGTCGCGGCCGGACGATCGCAGTGTTTCGTCTGCTCGGGGCGTCGTGCTGAACTCGGGCTCGACGCCGCGTCACAGCGTGGATCCTGGGCGGTGATCGTGCCGCTCCGTCCGCGCCCGCGCCGGGCATCGTTTCCTCGCCATTCCCTCGTCGCCGGATTTCTTCGGGCAAGAAATACCGGTGCAAAAAAGCGACCTTACAACTGTCATCGTACGTCGTCGAATCGCGTGTTTTTTCACATGATGAGGCGTCGTTTTACGCAGGTTTTTGTCGCGTCTAAAGCCTTGAATCACTTGCAACTATCGCTTACAATCGCCCGGATTTGTTAGCTAGGCACCCCTGAAAGCTTTCAGAAAGCTTGGGGCCGGGTTCAAGGATTTTGCGGAAGATTGCGATGGCGGGTCAGGCGCCGGACGACAGGCACGATGATCAGCGCACGCAACGCACCGCTTCAGCGGCCGGCGAGCGGCGCGAATTCGATGATGACTGGGATGCCGAGCAGCAAGATAACAATATCGTTCCGCTCACACGGGTAGAAGCCGAAAAGCTGTTCGGCCCGAACGTGAGCAAGCCCTCGCGCGTGACCCCCTATAAGGTGGTGTTCGCGCAAGTGGTTCTGTCCCTGGTTGCAACGCTGGCGTGGTGGCTGTTTTCAAAGTCGCCGGGCGCCGCTGCGCAATCCGCGTTTCTGGGCGGAGCGATCGGCTGGGTGCCCAGTGCGGTATTCGTGGCACGACTGAAGGCAGGTGGCTCGGCCACCGTGATGAGCTGGGTGATGGGCGAAGCCCTGAAGCTCGCTCTGACGATCGGGATGTTCACTGCAGTGGCGTTCGGCTGGTCCGGCGTGCACTGGGTGCCGTTCCTCGTCACGTACCTCGTCGTGCTGAAGACGTACTGGATCGCGCTGGCCTGGCGGTAAGGAACAAGCAGCGTGCGGTTTCGACAACGAACCGCACCGGCCCGTTCCCGCAATAGCGTGTTGCGGAACTGGCAAAACGATTTTCGACAATTTGGGTGGCATTAACGATATGGCAGCTAGCGAAGGCACGCGCGGTCCGGATCCGTCCGAGTACATTGCGCACCACTTGCAGAATTTCTCCACCTCGCATCAGACGTCGATTTTCGACATTCACGTCTGGAATCTCGACACGCTGTTCTGGTCGATCGTTTGCGGCATCGTGACGATCCTCGTGCTGCGTCTGGCCGCCCGCAAGGCGACGTCGGGCGTGCCGGGCCGTTTCCAGTGCGCGATCGAGATGCTCGTCGAGATGGTCGAAGACCAATCGAAGGCCATCGTTCACGGCAATCGTACCTTCATCGCTCCGCTCGCGCTCACCGTGTTCGTGTGGGTCGCGCTGATGAACTCCCTCGACTTCCTCCCGGTCGACCTGCCGGGCCGCGTGATCGGCCTGCTCGGTCTGTCGGACGTGATTTCCCACCATCGCATCGTCCCGACGGCCGACCTGAACGGCACGCTCGGCATCGCGCTCGGCGTGTTCGTCCTGATGATCTACTACAGCATCAAGATCAAGGGCGCGGGCGGCTTTGTGCATGAGCTGCTGTCGGCACCGTTTGGCGCCCACCCGCTGCTGTGGATCCCGAACCTCGCGCTCAACATCGTCGAATATCTCGCGAAGACCGTCTCCCTCGGTATGCGGCTGTTCGGCAACATGTACGCGGGTGAGCTGTTGTTCCTGTTGATCGCCCTGCTCGGCAGCATGTGGAGCTTCGGTGGCGACGCAACGTTCCTCGGCTTCGTTGGCCATGTGATCGCGGGTAGCGTCTGGGCAATCTTCCACATTCTGATTGTTCTGTTGCAGGCATTCATTTTCATGATGCTGACGCTGGTGTATCTCGGCCAGGCGCACGACAAGCACTAAGCGCGGCGTGCAAGAAAGAGTTTCCGTTTTAGTTTTTTAAATCTCAGTTCCAAGTCTTTTCACAAAGGAGTGATCATGCAAGCTTACATCGCCAACATCCAGGGTCTGACCGCCATCGGTATCGGCATCATCATTGGCCTGGGTGCAATCGGCGCCTGTATCGGTATCGCGCTGATGGGTGGTAAGTACATCGAAGCCTGCGCACGTCAGCCGGAACTCATCAACCCGCTGCAAACGAAGATGTTCCTGCTGGCTGGTCTGATCGACGCGGCATTCCTGATCGGCGTGGGTGTTGCAATGCTGTTCGCGTTCGCGAACCCGCTCCTGGCGAAGCTCGCAGGCTAAGGTTCCCTCGGAAATATGCGTCCGGCGCAAGCCGGCGCAGGGCGGAACGGAGACTTGGGGCGCTGATCGAATGCAACTCGATGAGCGCCTTACCGTTTCATTTTTCCGGAATAGCAGATAAGGAAACACCGTGAATCTCAACGCAACTCTGTTTGCGCAAATGGTCGTGTTCCTGGTCCTCGCGTGGTTCACGATGAAATTCGTGTGGCCGCCGTTGATCAACGCCCTCGACGAACGTTCGAAGAAGATCGCCGACGGCCTCGCCGCCGCCGAGAAGGGCAAGGCAGAACTCGACGCAGCGCACAAGCGCGTGGACCAGGAACTCGCGCAGGCCCGCAATGACGGCCAGCAGCGCATCGCCGACGCTGAAAAGCGTGCCCAGGCGGTCGCCGAGGAAATCAAGTCCAACGCCCAGGCTGAAGCCGCCCGCATCATCGCCCAGGCGAAGGCGGAAGCAGAACAGCAAATCGTGAAGGCGCGCGAAGCGCTGCGTGGTGAAGTCGCTACGCTGGCCGTGAAGGGCGCCGAGCAGATCCTGAAGCGCGAAGTCGATCAAACGGCCCACGCCCAACTGCTGAATCAACTGAAAGCCGAGCTCTGATCATGGCCGAACTTGCAACCATCGCCCGCCCTTACGCAGAAGCGCTGTTCCGCGTGGCCGAGGGCGGTGACATCGCCGCCTGGTCCACGCTCGTGCAAGAGCTGGCCCAGGTTGCGCGTCTGCCGGAAGTCCTGTCGGTCGCGTCGAGCCCGAAGGTGACGCGCACGCAAGTAGCCGAGTTGCTGCTTGCTGCGGTGAAGTCGCCGCTCGGGGCTGGCGCAGAAGCGAAGAACTTCGTGCAGATGCTGGTCGACAATCATCGCATCGCGCTGCTGCCGGAAATTGCAGAGCAGTTCGAGGCGCTCAAGAACGAACGTGAAGGTGCAGCCGACGCCGAGATCGTGAGCGCGTTCCCGCTGAACGGCGCGGATCTCGAGAGTCTCGTCTCGGGCCTCGAACGCAAGTTCAAGCGCAAGCTGAAACCGACGGTCGCAGTCGATTCGTCGCTGATCGGCGGCGTGCGCGTGACGGTCGGCGACGAAGTGCTCGACACCTCGGTTCGCGCGCGCCTCGCAACGATGCAGGCTGCGTTGACCGCCTGAGCGCCACGCCGGCACGCAACAGAATTGACTATCAGGAGCGAATAATGCAACTCAATCCCTCTGAGATCAGCGAGCTGATCAAGAGCCGGATCCAGGGCCTTGAAGCGAGCGCAGACGTTCGCAACCAGGGCACCGTGATCTCCGTGACCGACGGTATCGTGCGTATCCACGGCCTGTCGGACGTGATGCAGGGCGAAATGCTCGAGTTTCCGGGCAACACGTTCGGTCTCGCGCTGAACCTCGAGCGCGACTCGGTCGGCGCGGTGATTCTCGGCGAATACGAACACATCTCGGAAGGCGACATCGTCAAGACGACGGGCCGCATTCTCGAAGTCCCGGTTGGTCCGGAACTCGTCGGCCGTGTGGTCGATGCGCTCGGCAACCCGATCGACGGCAAGGGCCCGGTCAACGCAAAGCTGACCGACGCGATCGAAAAGATCGCCCCGGGCGTGATCTGGCGTAAGTCGGTGTCGCAGCCGGTGCAGACGGGCATCAAGTCGATCGACGCAATGGTGCCGATCGGCCGTGGCCAGCGTGAGCTGATCATCGGCGACCGTCAGTGCGGCAAGACCGCGGTGGCGCTCGACGCGATCATCAACCAGAAGGGCAAGGACCTGATCTGTATCTACGTCGCGATCGGCCAGAAGGCTTCGTCGATCATGAACGTGGTTCGCAAGCTCGAAGAAACGGGCGCGATGGAATACACGATCGTCGTCGCCGCTTCGGCTTCGGATTCGGCAGCGATGCAGTACCTCGCACCGTACGCCGGCTGCACGATGGGCGAATACTTCCGTGACCGCGGCCAAGACGCGCTGATCATTTATGACGACTTGACCAAGCAAGCCTGGGCATACCGTCAGATCTCGCTGCTGCTGCGCCGCCCGCCGGGCCGTGAAGCATACCCGGGCGACGTGTTCTATCTCCACTCGCGTCTGCTCGAGCGTGCTGCTCGCGTGTCGGAAGAGTACGTCGAGAAGTTCACGAACGGCGAAGTGAAGGGCAAGAGCGGTTCGCTGACGGCACTGCCGGTCATCGAAACGCAGGCTGGCGACGTGACCGCGTTCGTTCCGACGAACGTGATCTCGATTACCGACGGCCAGATCTTCCTGGAAACCGACCTGTTCAACGCAGGCATCCGCCCGGCAATCAACGCCGGCGTGTCGGTGTCGCGAGTCGGTGGCGCCGCTCAGACGAAGGTCGTGAAGAAGCTGTCGGGCGGTATCCGTACCGACCTCGCGCAGTATCGTGAACTGGCGGCATTCGCCCAGTTCGCATCGGACCTCGACGAAGCAACCCGCAAGCAGCTCGAGCGCGGCCGCCGCGTGACGGAACTGCTGAAGCAGCCGCAGTACCAGCCGCTGCAGGTGTGGGAACTGGCCGTGTCGCTGTACGCCGCAAACAACGGCTACCTCGACGACCTCGACGTCAAGCAAGTGCTGTCGTTCGAGAAGGGCCTGCGCGAAAGCCTGAAGACCAGCAACGCTGACCTCATCAAGCGCATCGAAGACACCAAGGATCTCTCGAAGGACGACGAAGGCGCACTGCGCTCGGCGATCGAATCCTTCAAGAAGTCCGGTGCCTATTGATCCGCGAGTGACACACTGAGGCCGCGCGGGTGCTGATGCGCCCGCGCCGCTTCGGTCAAGGAGCAAGCTATGGCTGGAATGAAGGAAATTCGCGGCAAGATCAAGAGCGTGCAGAACACGCGCAAGATCACGAAGGCGATGGAGATGGTGGCCGCATCGAAGATGCGCCGCGCGCAGGAACGCATGCGCGCCGCTCGTCCGTATGCGGACAAGGTCCGTGCCATCGCCGCGCACATGAGCCGCGCGAACCCGGAGTACCGCCACCCGTTCATGGTGGCGAACGAAGGCTCGAAGACGGCCGGCATCATCCTCGTCACGACGGACAAGGGTCTGTGCGGTGGTCTGAACACCAACGTGCTGCGTGCGACGGTGCAGAAGTTCAAGGAGCTGGAAGAGAAGGGCCAGAAGGTCGAAGCTACCGCGATCGGTAGCAAGGGCCTCGGGTTCCTGAACCGCTTCGGCGCGAAGGTGATGTCGCAGGTCGTGCACCTCGGCGACACCCCGCATCTGGACAAGCTGATCGGCGCCGTGAAGACGCAGCTCGATCTGTACTCGGAAGGCAAGCTGTCGGCGGTTTATATCGCTTACACGCGCTTCGTCAACACGATGAAGCAGGAAGCCGTGATCGAGCAGTTGCTGCCGCTGTCGTCGGAACACTTCGAAGCCGATGACGGTACGCCGGCCACGTCGTGGGATTACATCTACGAGCCGGACGCGCAGGCAGTCGTCGACGAACTGCTCGTGCGTTACGTCGAGGCGCTGGTGTACCAGGCCGTCGCGGAAAACATGGCGTCCGAGCAATCGGCGCGCATGGTCGCGATGAAGGCCGCGTCCGACAACGCGAAGACGGTGATCAGCGAACTGCAGCTCGTGTACAACAAGAGCCGTCAGGCCGCGATCACGAAAGAACTGTCGGAGATCGTCGGCGGCGCAGCCGCTGTTTAAGCGCGCGCCCGGGACGACAACTGCGCCTTTGCGCGAGTAAAGAATCAGGTATTTAAAGGAAAAGCGATGAGTACTGCTGCTTTGGTAGAAGGCAAGATCGTACAGTGCATCGGCGCCGTTATCGACGTGGAATTCCCGCGCGACAGCATGCCGAAGATCTACGACGCGCTCATTCTCGATGGCTCGGAACTGACGCTCGAAGTCCAGCAGCAGCTGGGCGACGGCGTTGTCCGTACCATCTGTCTGGGTGCATCCGACGGCCTGCGCCGCGGCCTGACCGTGAAGAACACGGCAAAGCCGATCTCGGTGCCGGTCGGCAAGCCGACCCTCGGCCGAATCATGGACGTGCTTGGCCGTCCGATCGACGAAGCTGGCCCGATCGAAAGCGCAACGACGCGTTCGATCCACCAGAAGGCTCCGGCGTTCGACGAACTGTCGCCGTCGACCGAACTGCTCGAAACGGGTATCAAGGTTATCGACCTGATCTGTCCGTTCGCAAAGGGCGGCAAGGTTGGCCTGTTCGGCGGTGCTGGCGTGGGCAAGACCGTCAACATGATGGAGCTCATCAACAACATCGCGAAGGAACACGGCGGTTACTCCGTGTTCGCGGGCGTGGGCGAGCGTACCCGTGAAGGGAACGACTTCTACCACGAAATGAAGGACTCGAACGTTCTCGACAAGGTCGCGCTGGTGTACGGCCAGATGAACGAGCCGCCGGGCAACCGTCTGCGCGTTGCGCTGACCGGCCTGACGATGGCCGAGCACTTCCGTGACGAAGGCCTCGACGTGCTGTTCTTCGTCGACAACATCTACCGTTTCACGCTGGCCGGTACCGAAGTGTCGGCACTGCTCGGCCGTATGCCGTCGGCAGTGGGCTATCAGCCGACGCTGGCTGAAGAAATGGGCAAGCTGCAAGAGCGCATCACGTCGACCAAGAAGGGCTCGATTACGTCGGTTCAGGCCGTGTACGTCCCTGCGGATGACTTGACCGACCCGTCGCCGGCTACGACCTTCGGCCACCTGGACGCAACCGTCGTTCTGTCGCGTGACATCGCTTCGCTGGGTATCTACCCGGCGGTCGACCCGCTCGACTCGACGTCGCGTCAGATCGACCCGAACGTGATCGGTGAAGAGCACTACTCGATCACCCGTCGCGTTCAGCAAACGCTGCAGCGCTACAAGGAACTGCGCGACATCATCGCGATTCTGGGTATGGACGAACTGTCGCCGGAAGACAAGCTGTCGGTCGCGCGCGCTCGTAAGATCCAGCGTTTCCTGTCGCAGCCGTTCCACGTTGCTGAAGTGTTCACGGGCTCGCCGGGCAAGTACGTGCCGCTGAAGGAAACGATCCGCGGCTTCAAGATGATCGTCGACGGCGAGTGCGACCACCTGCCGGAACAGGCGTTCTACATGGTCGGCACGATCGACGAAGCCTTCGAAAAGGCCAAGAAGATCTCGTAAGGATTCGAGTGAGTCGCACGGCGCGTGCTGGCCGGGGTGTCGGTCTTCATTGACCGATAGTCAGGCTGGCCGCGCCGACCGCAACACGCTCAATCCGCCGTGCATGGGACGAGAGCAGGCGCCGCGAGGCGTTCGCTCTCGCCGACAGGAGTCCATATGGCAACCATCAAAGTAGACGTCGTCAGCGCGGAAGAGCAGATCTTCTCGGGCGAGGCGAAATTCGTCGCGCTGCCGGGCGAAACGGGTGAGCTGGGCATTCTGCCGGGTCACACGCCGCTGATCACGCGGATTCGTCCGGGTGCGGTGCGCATCGAAGTCGAGGGCGGCAACGACGAATTCGTGTTCGTCGCAGGCGGCATTCTCGAAGTGCAGCCGGGTGCCGTGACGGTGCTCGCCGATACCGCGATTCGCGGCAAGGACCTCGACGCGGCGAAAGCCGAGGAAGCACGCAAGCGTGCCGAGGAAACGCTGCAGAACGCGAAGTCGGATCTCGACCTCGCGAAGGCGCAATCCGAGCTCGCGACCGCGATGGCGCAGCTCGAGGCGATCCAGCGTCTGGCGAAGATCCGCAGCCGGCACTGAGCCGCGCCGCGTATCCCGCGAAAGAAAGCAGCCTTCGGGCTGCTTTTTTTTCGTCCGTCGTGTTCGTCTGATTTTTTGCGGGCCGGATCATTCCGTCCGGTCGTGCTATTTCATCCGTCGGCCGCGATTTGCTGTCAGAGTATCGTCAGCCGCGCGCGTCATCATCCGTGTTGAGGCCGTCCGTCGCGATTGCGCGGCGGAGGCGGGCGCCGAAGGCGCGTGCAGGCCGATCAGACAAAAAGGACGGAGACATTCATGGCAGCAGACCTTGGCGTGGGCGCGCTGATCGCGCCCGAAAACGGCTTGTCGTACGTGCGTGGCACGACCGACGTGCCGCTCTCCGAAGCGACGATCGGCCGGTTCCTGCTGGATACGGCCGGCCGCTTTCCCGATCGTCCGGCCGTCGTGTTCCGCGAGCAACAGGTGCGCTGGACCTGGCGCGAGTTCGCGAACGAGGTCGATGTGCTGGCGTCCGGCCTGGCCTCGCTCGGCATCGTGAAGGGCGATCGCGTCGGCATCTGGTCGCCGAACCGCAGCGAATGGCTGCTCACGCAGTTCGCGACCGCGCGGATCGGCGCGGTGCTCGTCAACATCAATCCGGCCTACCGGCTGTCGGAGCTCGAATACGCGCTGAACAAGGTTGGCTGCAAGGCCGTGATCGCTGCCGAGCGATTCAAGACGTCCGCGTACGTCGAGATGCTGCAGACCATCGCGCCGGAGCTCGCGACCGCGACGCCGGGCGACCTGCATGCGGCGCGCGTGCCGAGCCTGCGCACGGTCGTGTCGATGGGCGACATCGCGCCCGCCGGCATGTTCCGCTTCGCGGACCTGATGGCGCGCGGCCGCCAGGCCGTCGATCCCGCGTTGCTCGATGCGATCGGCGCGACGCTCGCGGCCAGCGAGCCGATCAACATCCAGTTCACCAGCGGTACGACGGGCAGCCCGAAGGGCGCGACGCTCACGCATCGCAACGTCGTCAACAACGGGCGCTCGATCGCGACGGCGATGCGGTTCACCGAGCAGGACACGCTGTGCATCCCGGTGCCGCTGTATCACTGCTTCGGGATGGTGCTCGCGGTGCTCGCCTGTGTGTCGAAAGGCGCGGCGATGGTGTTCCCCGGCGAAGCGTTCGACCCGGTCGCGACGCTCGCGGCGGTGGCCGACGAGCGCTGCACCGCGCTGCACGGCGTGCCGACGATGTTCATCGCCGAGCTCGATCACCCCGAGTTCGCCAAATTCGACTTGTCGACGCTGCGTACCGGGATCATGGCCGGTTCGCCGTGCCCGATCGAGACGATGAAGCGCGTCGTGTCGCAGATGCATCTGTCGGAGATCACGATCGCGTACGGGATGACGGAAACGAGCCCCGTGTCGTTCCAGAGCTCCACCGACGATCCGCTCGAGAAGCGCACAACGACGGTCGGGCGCATTCAGCCGCATCTGGAAGTGAAGGTCGTCGATCCCAGCGGCGGCATCGTGCCGGTTGGCGCGACGGGCGAGCTGTGCACGAAGGGCTATTCGGTGATGCTCGGCTACTGGGACGACGACGTGAAGACGCGCGAGGTGCTGGTGGACGGCTGGATGCATACGGGCGACCTCGCGACGCTCGATGCGGACGGCTACTGCAACATCGTCGGCCGGCTGAAGGACATGGTGATTCGCGGCGGCGAGAACGTCTATCCGCGCGAGATCGAGGAATTCCTGTTTCGGCATCCGAAGATTCAGAGCGCGCAGGTATTCGGCGTGCCCGATACGAAGTACGGCGAAGAGCTGTGCGCGTGGATCGTGCTGCGCGCGGACGAGCAGATGACCGAGGACGACGTGCGCGCGTTCTGCAACGGGCAGATCGCGCACTACAAGATCCCGCGCTACATCCGCTTCGTCGACGAGCTGCCGATGACGGTGACGGGCAAGGTGCAGAAGTTCGTGATGCGCGACCGGATGATCGAGGAACTGAAGCTCGACGTGCAGAAGACCGCGTAGCGCGGCATGCAGGTGGGAAAAACGCGGCGGCCTGCGGGCCGTTGCGCTTTCGATGGACGAAAAAAAGCGGGCTTATTAGCCCGCTAAAAACCACACGCTACGGGGTTAGCGCGAGGAGACCAAAGATGAAACCGAGTCCGGCGGGGGGCCGGAAACGACTCCAACAGGGATGCCCCTCGGAAGGGCTTCGGTACGTGACCGACTGGCTCGCAGCGCTTCGCGTCCGCTCACACTTGGCACACGAGACCGCATCCGTGTTGAAACCGTTGAGGCCATTGTGGGCGAATTAATGACCCCTCGCGGTAACAAAGTGTTTCAGGTTGTAACGCCCGCCAGATAAGGCTTTCCGGGATTTTTTGCTGTTTTTGAGGGCCTGAAAAAGGTCATTTTTACTCATATTTTCCGCAGCGTTTTCAGCGCATGCGCGCGATGCGTTTTTCATGCGTATCAGGCTCGACGAATTGCCGATTTGCACGCGAGAAAATGCGCCTTTCGCCCGATACTGCGCATGACGAGTCATTCGTCAGAAAGATTTTGAAACGTGATTGGCCGGCGCGGAAGTCGGCCATTCGGCCAATTCGGTGGCTTCGGGCCGATTTTCCGGGCGTCGGCACGCTGCGCCGAAGTGTAACGGCGGCACTTCGGCCGCCGCCGCGCAGCGACTTTTGCGGCGGTGGCAGCGGGGTCGGTGCCCGCTATCGGCCGCCGCGCGCATGCCTGCTTACTTCAGCCATTTGTCCGAAATCGCCTGGTATTCGCCGGTCGACAGCGCGAGATGCAGCCACTGGTCGACGTACTGCTGGAACGCGACGTCGCCGCGCGGCACCATGTACGCCTTCTCGCCGAACTGGAACGGCTTGTCCGGATGCACCGAGCAGAGGCCCGGATTCAGCTTTTGCTGCAGCAGCGTCTCGGACGCATCCGTCACCATCACGTCCGCCTTGCCGGCGAGGATCTGCTTGAAGATCGTTACGTTGTCCGGATAGACGGTGAGGTTCGCATGCGTGAAATACTGCTTCGCGAAACGCTCGTTGGTGCCGCCCGGGTTCACGATCACGCGCGTTTCCGGCCGGTCGATCTGCGCGACGGTCTGGTATTTGTCGGCGTCCGCGCAGCGCACGATCGGCGTCTTGCCGTCGACCACGTACGGCTGCGTGAAGAACACGCGCTTCTGGCGCTCGAGCGTCGTCGACACGCCTCCCACCGCGATGTCGCATTTCGCGACGAAATCGCCGGTCAGGTTCGGCCAGCTCGTCTTCACGTAGTCGGTCTTCACGCCGAGCGACTTCGCGAGCGATTCGGCCATGTCGATGTCGATGCCCTCGAAGCGGCCGTCCGCGCGGTAATACGAATACGGCTTGTAGTCGCCCGTCGTGCACACGCGCAGCGTGCCGCGCGCGAGCACGTCGTCGAGCCGCGAGCCGGCGCCCGGTGCGGCGGCAGCGGCGCCCGCGCCGGT
>NZ_JAAGPB010000239.1:0-12885 GCF_017104585.1 Burkholderia sp. Ac-20392 | reverse complement strand
GCCGCGCCGCGAGCGTCCGCCGCGCGCCGTCGTCGCGCCGAACCCGGTCCCGCCGATCACGTACCCCGAAAGCCTGCCCGTGTCGGGCAAGCGCGACGAAATCGCGCGCGCGATCGCCGGTCATCAGGTTGTCATCGTCTGTGGCGAAACCGGCTCGGGCAAGACCACGCAGCTGCCGAAGATCTGTCTCGATCTGGGCCGCGGCCTCGGCGCCGGCGGCACGGGCCTGATCGGCCATACGCAGCCGCGCCGCCTCGCCGCATCGTCCACCGGCCGCCGGATCGCCGAGGAACTCGGCACGCCGTTCGGCGAAGTGGTCGGCTACAAGGTGCGCTTTACCGACAATCTCGCGCCGGGCGCGTCCGTGAAGCTGATGACGGACGGGATCCTGCTCGCCGAGACGCAGACCGACCCGTTGCTGAAGGCGTACGACACGCTGATCATCGACGAGGCGCACGAGCGCAGCCTGAACATCGACTTCCTGCTCGGCTACCTGAGGGAAATCCTGCCGAGGCGGCCGGACCTGAAGCTGATCGTCACGTCCGCGACGATCGACGCTGATCGCTTCGCGCGCCATTTCGGCACCGACGAGCGTCCGGCGCCCGTGATCGAGGTGAGCGGGCGCCTGTATCCGGTCGAGATGCGCTACCGGCCGGTGGCCGAGGATCGCCCGGCCGTGAAGCACGCCGAAGGCACCGCCGGCCGCGATCGCGTGAAGACCGCGCGCGAAGCCGAGCGCGACCTGATGGACGCGATCGTCGACGCGGTCGACGAGCTGTGCCGCGAAGGCCCCGGCGACGTGCTGGTGTTCCTGCCCGGCGAGCGCGAGATCCGCGAAGCAGCCGAGGCGCTGCGCAAGCACCACCCGCCGCACACCGAGATCCTGCCGCTGTTCGCGCGCCTCTCGGCGGCCGACCAGGACAAGGTGTTCAAGGCGTCGAACGCGCGCCGGATCGTGCTGGCGACCAACGTGGCCGAAACCTCGCTGACGGTGCCGGGCATCCGCTACGTCGTCGATACGGGCCTCGCGCGCGTGAAGCGCTATTCGTACCGGAACAAGGTCGAGCAGCTGCAGGTCGAGTCGATCTCGCAGGCGGCCGCGAACCAGCGCGCGGGCCGTTGCGGCCGCGTGGCCGACGGTGTCTGCATCCGCTTGTACGAGGAAAGCGACTACCAGGCGCGCGCGCGCTTCACCGATCCGGAAATCCTGCGCTCGTCGCTCGCGTCGGTGATCCTGCGGATGAAATCGCTGCACCTGACGGCGATCGAATCGTTCCCGTTCCTCGAGCCGCCGCCCGGCCGCGCGATCGCGGACGGCTACCAGTTGCTCAACGAGCTCGGCGCGGTCGACGACGACAACGCGCTGACGCCGCTCGGCCGCGAACTCGCGCGGCTGCCGCTCGACCCGCGCGTCGGCAGGATGATTCTCGCCGCGCGCGACCAGCAGTCGCTGCGCGAGGTGCTGATCATCGCGAGCGCACTGTCCGTGCAGGATCCGCGCGACCGTCCGATCGAAGCGCAGGAGCAGGCCGACCAGGCGCACCGCCGGTTCGCCGACGAGCGTTCCGAATTCCTGCAGTGGCTGAAGATCTGGGCGTGGTTCGAAGAGGCCGTCGCGCACAAGAAGTCGAACCGCCAGCTCGTCGACGCGTGCCGGCAGAACTTCCTGTCGCATCTGCGCCTGCGCGAGTGGCGCGACGTCCACTCGCAGCTGCTGACCGTCGTGCGCGAGCACGGCTGGCGGCTGAACGAAGTCGAGGCGACCTACGAACAGGTCCATCTGGCCCTGTTGACGGGCTTGCTCGGCAACCTCGGCATGAAGGCCGACGACGATCCGCACTATCTCGGCGCGCGCGGGATCAAGTTCTACCTGTGGCCGGGCTCCGTGCTCGCGAAGAAGGCCGGCCGCTGGGTGATGGCGGCCGAGCTCGTCGAGACGAGCCGGCTGTACGCGCGCTGCCTCGCGAAGATCGAGCCCGAATGGGTCGAGAAGATCGGCGCGCACCTGCTGAAGAAGTCGCTGTCGGAGCCGCACTGGGAAAAGCGCCCGGCGCAGGTCAGCGCGTACGAGCGCGCGACGCTGTACGGGCTGCCGATCTACCACCGCCGGCGCGTCGCGTTCGGCAAGCAGGATCCGTCGCGGGCGCGCGAGCTGTTCATTCGCGGCGCGCTGGTCGAGGGCGAGTTCGACACGAAGCTCGCGTTCTTCGCGCACAACCGCAAGCTGCTCGCCGACATCGAGCAGCTCGAGCACAAGTCGCGCCGGCAGGACGTGCTGGTCGACGACGAGCTGATCTACGCGTACTACGACCAGGCGATTCCGGAAGGCATTCACACGGGCGCCGCGTTCGAGCGCTGGTATCGCGACGAAGTGAAGAAGGGCGGCCAGCCCGAGGACAAGCTGCGGCTGCTGTACCTGTCGCGCGACGACCTGATGCGCCACGAGGCAGCCGGCGTGACGACCGAGCTGTTCCCGAAGCGCGCGACGATGGCCGGCGTCGAGATGGCGCTCACGTATCACTTCGAGCCCGGCACGCCACGCGACGGCGTGACGCTCGCGGTGCCGCTGTATGCGCTGAACCAGGTCGACGCGCGCCGCTGCGAGTGGCTCGTGCCGGGGATGCTGAAGGAAAAGGTGCAGTTGCTGCTGAAGTCGCTGCCGCAGAAGCTGCGCCGGCATTGCGTGCCGCTGCCCGAGTACGCGGCCGGCTTCGTCGAGCGGATGGGGCGCGAGCGCTTCGGCGCGGGCGGGCTGGTCGAGGCGCTGATCGCCGACGTGCGTGGTGAAACGCAAATCGCGATGAAAACGGCCGACTTCAAGCTCGAGACGCTGCCCGCGCACCTGTTCATGAACTTCAAGGTGATCGACGAGCACGGCCGCCAGCTTGCGATGGGGCGCAATCTTGCGCAGCTTCGCCAGGAGCTGGGCGCGCAGGCGCAGCAGCAGTTCCAGAAGATCGCGGCGGCGTCGACGATCGCGGCCGGCGGCGATGCCGATGACGGCCAGCCCATCGGCCAGGCGCCGGCGCCGGCCGCCACGACCGGTGCCTCTGGCCGCAACGCGAAGGCCGGCAAGGGCGCGGCGCCGCAGACGGCCGCGCCGGCGGAAGCCGGTGCGACGGCGCTCTACGAGAACCTGACGACGTGGAATTTCGGCAAGCTGCCCGAGCTGCTGGAGATCCGCCGGCGCGGCCAGACGCTGTACGGCTACCCGGCGCTCGTCGATCGCGGCACGCATTGCGACGTCGAAGTGTTCGATTCGCCGGAGGAGGCCGCGCGCATCCACCGGGCCGGCCTGCGGCGGCTGTTCGCGCTGCAGCTGAAGGAGCCGATCAAGTTCCTCGAGAAGAACCTGCCGGGCCTGCGCGAGATGGCGATGCAGTACATGTCGCTCGGCACGCAGGACGAGCTGCGCGACCAGCTGATCGACACGGCGCTCGACCGCGCGTGCCTGCAGGATCCGCTGCCCGACGACGACGCGAGCTTCCACGCGCGCCGCGACGAGGGCCGGAGCCGCCTGAACCTGCTCGCGCAGGAAATCGCGCGGCTGGTCGGGCAGATCCTGGCCGAATACGCGGGGCTCGTGAAGAAGCTCGCGCAGGCGAAGCCGTTCGCGCAGGCGCATGCGGACCTGCAGCAGCAGCTTGCCGCGCTGGTCGGCAAGCGCTTCGTGATCGATACGCCGTACGCGCAACTGGCGCATTTCCCGCGCTACCTGAAGGGCATCGCGCTGCGGATCGACAAACTGAAGGCCGATCCGGCACGCGACGCGAAGCAGTCGACCGACCTGCTGCCGCTGGCCCAGCAGTACCAGCGCGCGGTGTCGCAGCGCGGCGGCGTCGCCGATTCTCGGCTCGCGGAATTCCGCTGGCTGCTCGAGGAACTGCGGATTTCGCTGTTCGCGCAGGAACTGCGCACGCCGATGCCTGTCTCTGTCAAGCGTCTGCACAAGGTCTGGGAGTCGATGCAGCGCTAGCGCAACATCGGTTTCCCGGGCCCGCACCGGCGGCCGGCCCCGGCCGGCCGCGCGGCGCCTGCCGCGCCGGCCGACCGGGCCGCCGCGGCGTGCGTCGAAGTGGCGCAATGCCGGCTTCGGTCAACCGGCCGGGTCGGTTGAACGTTTTACAATGACGGTTGTTCCTCGACGTGAGTCTTCATGCGCACTTTCCTTTCCCTCGGCCGCACGCTCGCGCTGGCCGCCGCCGTGCTGGCGCCCGCCGCACACGCGAATAACGTCATCATCCTCAATTCGGCCGAAGCGACGCTTTCCCTGATCGATCAGCAGACCCGCCAGGTCGTCGGCACGATGCCGACCGGCAAGGAACCGCATCACCTGATGGCGACGCCCGACAATTCGTCGCTGATCGTTGCAAATTCGGTCTCGAACAGCCTGATGTTCCTCGATCCGAAGACGGGCAAGCTGCAGCGCACCGTCGAAGGGATCGACGATCCTTACCAGCTCGGCTTCTCGCCCGACCGCAAGTGGTTCGCGGCGGCCGGCCTGCGACTCGACCGCGTCGACATCTACGGCTACGACGGCCGCGACCTGAAGCTCGTGAAGCGCGTGCCGCTCGAAGTCATGCCGAGCCACCTGGCATTCACGAAGGACAGCAAGACGCTGCTCGTGTCGCTGCAGGTCTCCGGCGAGATCGCGGCGATCGACCTGCCGACGCAGACGGTCAAGTGGAAGATGAAGGTCGGCAAGGTGCCGGCCGGCCTGTGGCTCACGCCGGACGACAAGTACCTGCTCGTCGGGATGACCGGCGCGGATTACGTCGCGGTGGTCGACTGGCGCAACCAGAAGGTCGTCAAGCAGATCTACACCGGCAAGGGCGCGCACAACTTCCGCTCGCTCGCCGACGGCACGCACGTCGCGGTGACGAACCGGGTCGCGAACACGATCAGCATCATCGACGAGAACACGCTCACCAACGTCGGCGACATCACCGGCCTGCTGCCGGGCCCGGACGACATGGAGCTGTCCGCCGACAAGAAGACGCTGTGGGTGACGTTCCGCTTCGCGAAGAAGGTCGGGATCATCGACCTGGCGTCGCGCAAGCTGGTGCAGACGATTGCCGTCGGCCGCTCGCCGCACGGCATCTATTTCTACGACCGCGCGCCGTGGCGCGCCGCGAACGGCGCGTGACGGGCGGGGGAGAACGATGCTGCACCTGATCGATGCATTCGTATCGGACATCCAGACCTGGCTGTACGTCGACGTCGTGCAGCCGCTCCTCTTCAAGTTCAACCTGATGGACTATGACGAGGACACCTACGACGCGCTGTACTGGGTGATCGTCGGCGCGCTGCAGATGGTCCTGATGTTCGTGCTGCTGCGCCCGCTCGAGGCGCTGCTGCCCGTCGAGCGCTGGACGAACCGCCGTGCCGTGCGGGTCGACGTGATATACACGGCGATCGCGAAGCTCGGCATCTACTCGCTGTTCTTCTTCTTCGCGCTGCAGCCGCTGTTCGACAACTTCCAGGCGTGGCTGCGCCTGCACGGCGTCGCGAACCTCAACCTCGACTACCTGTGGCCGGGCGTGACCTCGAAACCGATCGTCACGTTCGCGATCTATCTCGTCGTGCTCGATTTCGCCGGCTACTGGTATCACCGCTGGCAGCACAAGTTCGGCATCTGGTGGGAGCTGCACGCCGTGCATCACAGCCAGCGCCAGATGTCGCTGTGGTGCGACGACCGCAACCACGTGCTCGACGACGTGATCCAGTCGTGCTTCTTCGCGGCGATCGCGCTCGTGATCGGTGTGACGCCGTCGCAGTTCGTCGTGCTGACCGCGTTCACCAACTTCATGCAGAGCATTCAGCATACGAATGCGCGGCTGCCGTTCGGCTGGCTCGGCGAGCGCCTGTTGGTGAGCCCGATCTTCCACCGCCGCCACCACGCGGTCGGCTACGGCCACGAAGGCACGAAGTACGGCTGCAACTTTGGCGTGCTGTTCCCGTGGTGGGACATGATGTTCGGCACCGCGTCGTGGAGCCGCACGGTCGAGCCGACCGGCATCCGCGACCAGGTCGAGGGCGTGTCCTACGGCGAAGGCTTCTGGGCGCAGCACGGCCTCGCGTTCGTGCGGATCTTCCGGCGCCTGTTCCCCGCCAAGCGCGGCGCGGCATCGGCCTGATCCGGCCATTTTCACGTTGAGCGGCTCTCCCACGCGGCCCGCATGTGCTTTGGCGCATGCGGGCCGCGTGGTTTATCCTTTCCCCGTTTTTCTCCGTCGATACAGGCTCGCATGAACGACCTGCTGCGTTCCTTCGTCCGCGCATTGGCGAGCGCACTGCATCCGCGCATGCTGTGGCTCACCCTGATGCCGTTTCTCGTCTCGGCCGTCCTGTGGGGCGCCGTGCTGTGGTTCTCGTGGCAGTCGCTGCTGGACCTCGCACGCGGCGCGCTCGACGGCTTCGTGCTGACGGCCATGCTGTACCGCGCGTTCGACGCGATCGGCATGTCGCAGCTGCATGCGGTCGTCGCGCCGTTCGTGGTCGTGTCGCTCGCGATTCCGCTGATCGTCCTGACCGTGCTGCTGCTGATCGCGACGATTTCGATGCCGGTCGTGATCAAGCACCTGTCGAACCGGCAGTTCGCGGCGCTCGAGGCGAAGCGGGGCGGCACCTTCTTCGGCAGCGTGTTCAATTCGCTGGGCGCAGCGATCGCCGGCGTGATCGTGCTCGTCGTCACCATTCCGCTGTGGCTGATTCCGCCGTTCTTCGCGCTGCTGCCGCCCGTGATCTGGGGCTGGCTCACGTACCGCGTGATGGCTTACGACGCGCTCGCGCTGCATGCGAGCCGCGACGAGCGCCGCGCGCTCGTGCGGCAGCACCGCTGGCCGCTGATCGGCATCGGCGTCGCGACCGGGCTGCTCGGCACCGTGCCGACCTTCGTATGGGTATCGTCGGTCTGGATGATGGTGCTGTTTCCATTCGTCGCGGCCGCCATGATCTGGGTTTACGCTTTCATCCTCGTCTTCTCGGCGCTGTGGTTCGGGCATTACTGCCTGCGCGCGCTGGAGGACCTGCGTGCGAGTTCGCGCGCCACCGCAATCGACATGGGGCAGGCATGAGCATCGGCATCATCATCATCGGCGACGAAATCCTTTCGGGCCGCCGGCAGGACAAGCATCTGGCGAAGGTCATCGAGCTGCTCGGCGCGCGCGGCCTCACGCTCGACTGGGCCGAATACGTCGGCGACGATCCGGCGCGCATCACGGCGACTCTTGCGCGCGCGATCGCGTCGGGCGACATCGTGTTCTCGACGGGCGGCATCGGCGCGACGCCGGACGACCACACGCGCCAGTGCGCGGCGGCCGCGATCGGCGTGCCGCTCGAGCTGCATCCGGAAGCGAAGGTGCTGATTTCGGAGCGGATCCGCGAAACGCACACCGATCCGGCCACACCGGTCGATTTCGAGTCACCGGAGAACCAGCACCGCTTCAACATGGGCGTGTTCCCGGTGGGCGCGACGATCATCCCGAACGGCTACAACCGGATTCCCGGTTTCTCGGTCGGCGACCTGCACTTCGTGCCGGGCTTCCCGGTGATGGCGTGGCCGATGATCGAATGGGTGCTCGACACGAAGTACGCGCACCTGCATCACGCGACGCCGCACGCGGAGCGCTCGCTGTACGTGTTCGAGCTGCCGGAATCGACGCTCACACCGCTGATGGAGCGCATCGAGCGCGATTTCCCGGGCGTGCGCGTGTTCAGCCTGCCGAGCGTCGGCGATGCGGAGCGCGGCGGGATCTATGCGCGCCGTCACATCGACCTCGGCGTGAAGGGCGAGCCCGAAGCGGTCGCGGCCGCGTACGTGAAGCTGCGCGAAGGCGTGCACCTGCTCGGCGGCGACGTCGTCGAACCCGATATGCCGCGCACCTGAGCGGCCCCTCGACCGGTCGCACAAAAGCCACGGGCCGCGCAACGCGGCCCGTCATCGGCATGTCATCGCCCGGCTCGACGATGGGGTCGTCGCAACCGGCCGGAGCGGCGTGCCGTCAGGCGCCGATCCACGGCAGTTTTCGGAAGCACCAGCCGTCGACCGTCTTGCGATGGCCTTCGGCGTCCTTGGCGCCCTCGAAGCCTTCGAGCAGGTCGAACGCCTTCGTGTAGCCGGCCTGCGTGGAGGCGACCGCGGCGAGCTTCGAGCGCGCGGCGCTGCGGCACAGGAACAGGATGGGCGTATCAGCCGGGAGGGCCGCCTTCAGTTCGTTGACGAATTCGGCGTTCGGCACGCCGCCCGGGTAGCGCGTCCACTCGAGGTGCAGGTATTGGCCGTCGCCGACGAGCGGGCGGCCGATCCAGTCGAGTTCGGCGCGGGTGCGCACGTCGACGAGGCGAGCCGACGGATCGAGCTGCAGCAGTTCGAAGGCCTCGGCCGGCAGCAGCGCCCCGGCGTAGTTGAGCGCGGCTTGTGCGCGGCGTTCGTCGGCCTTCGCGTAAAGCTGGTCGAGCGTACTCATGGCAGGGAGTCTCCTATCGGTCAAACGAACATTCTAGCGCGGCGTCGCGGCACGGATGTCCGCGTGGAGTACGGTGCGCGCACCCCACACGCGTTCACCAAAAGAGTGCAGAATGGCGCGCATGCACCAAAATGATTCCGTGGGCGCGGCGTGCTCCAACGATTGCACCATCGCGGTGCTTTCGGTGGCCAGGCGGTGCGAGGCCGGGCCCCGGAATCGCGCAGCACAGCCCCGTCGCGACGAGCGCTGGCGCGATTCGCGCCAATCTTGCGCATAGGTGGCACGGAAGCTGCTTTATAGGATTCGGTCGAATCGGGGCGCGCTGCGCCAAAGCAAGACCCCGGTCAGCTCGATAAACGAGGCGGTTCCCAGTCCGCCGGAATTGTTCAATCAGGAGAAGAGGTTATGAGTAAAACCGTCGCCGACGTCATGCAGCTCGTGAAGGACGAGGACGTCAAGTTTGTCGATTTCCGCTTCACGGATACGCGCGGCAAGGAACAGCACGTGTCGGTGCCGGTTTCGGCGTTTGACGAAGACAAGTTCGAAAGCGGCCATGCATTCGACGGCTCGTCGATCGCCGGCTGGAAGGGCATCGAGGCGTCGGACATGCTGCTCATGCCGGACCCGAACGCCGCCTTCGTCGACCCGTTCTATGAAGAGTCGACCCTGGTGCTGACCTGCGACGTGGTCGAGCCGGCTGACGGCAAGGGCTACGAACGCGACCCGCGTTCGCTCGCGAAGCGCGCGGAAGCGTACCTGAAGAGCACGGGCATCGGCGACACCGCCTACTTCGGTCCGGAACCGGAATTCTTCATTTTCGACTCGGTCCAGTGGAGCACGGACATGTCGGGCTGCTTCGTGAAGATCAACTCGGAAGAAGCGCCGTGGTCGTCGGCCAAGGAATTCGAAGGCGGCAACACGGGCCACCGTCCGGGCACGAAGGGCGGCTACTTCCCGGTCGCGCCGGTCGACACGTTCCAGGACATGCGTTCGGAAATGTGCCTGCTGCTCGAACAGCTCGGCATCCCGGTCGAAGTGCACCACCACGAAGTGGCGGGCCAGGGCCAGAACGAAATCGGCACGAAGTTCTCGACGCTGGTCGAGCGCGCCGACTGGACGCAATGGTCGAAGTACATCATCCATAACGTCGCGCACTCGTACGGCAAGACGGCAACCTTCATGCCGAAGCCGATCGTCGGCGACAACGGTTCGGGCATGCACGTTCACCAGTCGATCTGGAAGGACGGCCAGAACCTGTTCGCGGGCAACGGCTACGCCGGCCTGTCGGAAATGGCGCTGTTCTACATCGGCGGCATCATCAAGCACGCTCGCGCGCTGAACGCGATCACGAACCCGACGACGAACTCGTACAAGCGTCTGGTCCCGCACTTCGAAGCGCCGGTCAAGCTCGCCTACTCGGCACGCAACCGTTCGGCATCGATCCGCATTCCGCACGTGTCGAACCCGAAGGGCCGCCGTATCGAAACGCGCTTCCCGGATCCGATGGCGAACCCGTACCTGTTGTTCTCGGCACTGATGATGGCAGGCCTCGACGGGATCCAGAACAAGATCCATCCGGGCGAAGCAGCGGACAAGAACCTGTACGACCTGCCGCCGGAAGAAGATGCAAAGATCCCGACCGTGTGCGCGGGCCTCGATCAGGCACTCGAAGCACTCGACAAGGATCGCGAGTTCCTGACGCGCGGTGGCGTGTTCACGGACGGCATGCTGGACGCGTACCTTGCGCTGAAGGAGCAGGAGCTGGCGAAGTTCCGCATGACGACGCACCCGATCGAGTTCGAGATGTACTACTCGCTCTAATCGGCGATGGCGCTTCGATTCAGCGCCGTCATGCCGGTTCGTTCCCGTCGCGCGGCCTGCGGCGGGAACGGCGGAGTCTGAAAGGGGCGGCGTCCAGCCGTCCCTTTTTTGTTCCGGTGATTTCCATTTCTGGCCCGTAGAGGCGCGACAAGCACGCAGATGGTTCTGAAGAATCTGATCAAGGCGAAAACGGGGCAGCCCGAGCGACTGACGGACGACGAGCGGCTCGCACGCTCGGGCCTGCTGGCGGGGCTGGAAGCGCTGCCGACGGTCGTGATCGTGCTCGACCGCAAGACGCTGCGGATCGCGTTCGCGAACCCGTCCGCCGAGGCGATGCTCGACATCTCGCGCCGGCAGCTCGCGCAGCGGCCGTGGGGCGAGATTTTTCCGAATGCGAACGAGCTGGCATCGACGATCACCGCGATCGGCGAGGAACGCTTTCACGCGACGCACCTCGATACCGTGCTCGACCGGCCCGGCCGCGAACCGCTGCACGTGCATGCGATCGTCGGCTTTCTCGAGACCTCGCCCGATTTCGTGCTGGTCGAGCTGTTCGAGAACGAGCGGCAGTCGCGCACCGATCGCGAGGAGCGCATCCACGACCTGACTGCGGTCAACAAGCAGCTGATCCGCAACCTCGCGCACGAGATCAAGAATCCGCTCGGCGGCATTCGCGGCGCCGCCCAGCTGCTCGAATTCGAGCTTGGCGAGCGCGAGCGCGGCGAGTTGCGCGAATACACGCAGGTGATCATCAAGGAGTCCGACCGCCTGCAGACGCTCGTCGACCGGTTGCTGGAGCCGCACCGGCATCCGCACATCGTCGGCGACGTGAACATTCATGAAGTGTGCGAACGCGTGCGCGCGGTGATGCTCGCGGAATTCCCGCGCGGGCTCACGATCGAGCGCGACTACGACGTGAGCGTGCCGGACCTGCGGGGCGACAAGGAGCAACTGATCCAGGCGCTGCTCAACATCGTGCGCAACGCCGCGCAGGCGCTGCGCGAACGGATCGCGCAGGGCGACGCGAAGATCGAGCTGCGCACGCGCATCGCGCGCAAGGTGACGATCGCGAAGCGCCTGTACCGGCTGGCACTGGACTTGCACGTGATCGACAACGGGCCCGGCATTCCGGAGGAAATCCGCGACCGGATCTTCTACCCGCTCGTGTCCGGGCGCGACGACGGCAGCGGCCTCGGCCTCACGCTGGCGCAGACGTTCGTGCAGCAGCACGACGGGATGATCGAGGTCGAAAGCCGGCCTGGACGTACCGAATTTCAGATCCTGCTGCCGCTCGACCATTGAGCGGCGGCATGGCGATTCACCAGATTCACCAATATCTGACCGACCTATGAAGCCGATCTGGATAGTAGACGACGACCAATCGATCCGCTGGGTGCTCGAAAAGGCGCTCGCCCGGGACAGCTTCGCGACGAAGAGCTTCGCGAACGTGCGTGACGCGCTGGCCGCGCTCGACCACGAGACCCCGCAGGTGCTCGTATCCGACATCCGGATGCCGGGCGGCTCGGGCCTCGAGTTGCTGCAGGCGATGCACGAGCGCCTGCCGGGCCTGCCCGTCATCATCATGACGGCGTTCTCCGATCTCGACAGCGCCGTTGCGGCGTTCCAGGGCGGCGCGTTCGAATATCTCGCGAAGCCGTTCGACGTCGACAAGGCGGTCGAGCTGATCCGCCGCGCGGTCGAGGAAAGCCTGCGCGGCGGCGCGCCGCAGGACGAGCGCGTGGCCGAGGCGCCCGAGATGCTCGGCCAGGCGCCCGCGATGCAGGACATGTTCCGCGCGATCGGCCGCCTGTCGCACTCGGCCGCGACCGTGCTGATCACCGGCGAATCGGGCACCGGCAAGGAGCTCGTCGCGCGTGCGCTGCACCGTCACAGCCCGCGTGCGAACGGGCCGTTCATCGCGCTGAACACCGCGGCGATTCCGAAGGACCTGCTCGAATCCGAGCTGTTCGGCCATGAGCGCGGCGCGTTCACCGGCGCGCAGACGACGCGGCAGGGCCGCTTCGAGCAGGCCGAGAACGGCACGCTGTTCCTCGACGAAATCGGCGACATGCCGTTCGACCTGCAGACGCGCCTGTTGCGCGTGCTGTCGGACGGGCAGTTCTATCGGGTCGGCGGCCACAACCCGCTGCGCGCGAATGTTCGCGTGATCGCCGCGACGCACCAGAATCTCGAATCGCGCGTGCGGCAGGGGCTGTTCCGCGAAGACCTTTACCACCGGCTCAACGTGATCCGGCTGCGCCTGCCGCCGCTGCGCGAACGCAGCGAGGACATCGCGCTGCTCACGCGCCACTTCCTGCAGAAGAGCGCGCGCGATCTCGGCGTCGAGCCGAAGCGCGTGTCCGACGAAGCACTGGTGTATCTCACGTCGCTGGCGTTTCCCGGCAACGTGCGCCAGCTCGAGAACCTCGCGAACTGGCTGACTGTGATGGCGCCCGCGCAGACGGTCGAGATCAAGGACCTGCCGCCCGACCTCGTGCCGGCCGGCGCGCCGGTGGTCGCGACGGGCGACGGTGTGGATGCGCACGTCAGCGGTGGCGATACGGCGCTCGGGCAACCGGCGATCGGTGCGGCGCCG
>NZ_JAAGPB010000238.1:0-12745 GCF_017104585.1 Burkholderia sp. Ac-20392 | reverse complement strand
CGCGCCCGCTTCACCGTCGCCGTGCTCGGCCTCGGCGTACTCGGCGCGCAGGTCGCACGCGCACTCGCCGCGCTCGGCCTGCCCGTACGCGGCTACAGCCGCAGCGCGAAACAGCTCGACGGCGTCACGACCTTCGCCGGCGACGGCGCGTTCGATGCGTGCATCGACGGTGCGAAGGTGCTCGTCAACCTGCTGCCGAGCACGCCCGACACCGACGGCATCTTGTCGTCGCGCACCTTCGCGCGGCTCGCGCCCGGCGCGTATGTCGTCAACGTCGCACGCGGTGCGCACCTGGTCGAAGCCGATCTGCTCGACGCGCTCTCGAGCGGCCAGGTAGCCGCCGCGACGCTCGACGTGTTCCATCGCGAGCCGCTGCCGGAAGACCATCCGTTCTGGCACGCGCCGCGCATCACGATCACGCCGCACAGCTCGGCCGAGACTCTGCGCGACGAAGCCATCGCACAGATCGCCGGCAAGATCCGCGCCCTGGAGCGCGGCGAGCGCGTCGGCGGCATCGTCGACTACGCACGCGGCTACTGAACCTACAAGCAAACCTGGAGACAACCATGACGTTCCCCACTGCCGTCAAGATCGTCGAAGTCGGCCCGCGCGACGGGCTGCAGAACGAGAAGACCTTCGTGCCGACCGACGTGAAGATCGCGCTCGTCGACCGGCTGTCGCACGCCGGCTTCCGCAACGTCGAGGCCGCGTCGTTCGTATCGCCGAAATGGGTGCCGCAGATGGCCGACGGCGCCGACGTGATGGCCGGCATCGAGCGCCGCGCGGGCACCGTCTACTCGGTGCTCACGCCGAACCTGAAGGGCTTCGAGAATGCAGTCGCCGCACGCGCCGACGAGGTCGTGATCTTCGGTGCGGCGAGCGAGGCGTTCTCGCAGCGGAACATCAACTGCAGCATCGCCGAGAGCATCGCGCGCTTCGAGCCGGTAGCGAAGGCGGCGAAGGATGCAGGCCTGCGGCTGCGCGGCAGCGTGTCGTGCACGCTCGGCTGCCCGTACCAGGGCGACGTGCCGGTCGCGTCGGTCGTCGACGTCGTCGAGCGCTTCGCGGCGCTCGGCTGCGACGAGATCGATATCGCCGACACGATCGGCGTCGGCACGCCGAAGCGCACGCGCGAAGTGCTCGCGGCCGTCACGCGCGTGTTCCCGCGTGAACGCCTGTCGGGCCACTTCCACGACACCTACGGCCAGGCGCTCGCGAACATCTACGCGGCGCTGTTCGAAGGGATCGAGATCTTCCACGCGTCGGTCGCCGGCCTCGGCGGCTGCCCGTACGCGAAGGGTGCAACCGGCAACGTCGCGACCGAGGACGTGCTGTACCTGATGCAGGGCCTCGGCATCGACACCGGCATCGATCTCGCGGAGGTCGTCGCCGCCGGCGACTTCATCTCGAACGCGATCGGCCGCGCGAACGTGTCGCGCGCCGGTCGTGCACTGCTCGCCAAGGCGCAGAGCGCGGCCGACGCCGCGAACTGCGTGTGACCCCGGTATTCCACGGATTCCTCAACATGACGACACCTGCTTCATTCGATTCCCTCCCCGATTCCGCGCGACGCGTCGCGCTGCTGCTGCGCGAGCGCGGCCATGCGAAAGGCATCGTGATGCTCGCCGAAACCGGCAAGACGTCGGCCGAGGCCGCGGCCGGGCTCGGCTGCTCGGTCGCGCAGATCGCGAAGTCGATCCTGTTTCGCCGCCAGTCGGACGGGGCGCCGGTGCTCGTGGTCGCGAGCGGCGTGAACCGCGTCGACGAGAAAAAGGTTGCCGCGCAGGTCGGCGCGGTCGGCCGCGCGGACGCGAAGTTCGTGCGCGACAACACCGGCTATGCGATCGGCGGCGTCTGCCCGATCGGTCACCTCGTCGAACCCGTCATGCTGATCGACGCCGACCTGCTCGAGCTCGACAGCCTGTGGGCGGCCGCCGGCCATCCGCACGCGGTGTTCAACCTGTCGCCGAGCGAACTCGTATCGCTGACGGGTGCGCCGGTCGCGGACGTCGCGTTGCGGGAGCCCGCATGAGCGACGTGCCGGTGACGGTGACGGTCGGCACGGTCGCGTCGCCGTGCACCGACGTCTGCCGGATCGATCCGCGCACCGACTGGTGCGCGGGTTGCCTGCGTACGCGCGACGAGATCAAGGGGTGGCGTGCGTCGGACGACGACGCGAGGCGCGCGTTGCTCGCACGGCTCGATGCGCGGCGGCGTCTGATTGCGCGGAGCGGCGCATAAAAAAAAGCCGTTCAGCCTGACGGGCGAACGGCATGAGATCGGAATCCTGTGAACGTGATCAACGTCACAGCCCGCATCATACGAGCGACGCGGCCGCATCGCATCGGGTGTTTCCCTACAACTTCTTACAGCGTATTCCACGCGTGCGTGCGCATGGATTTTGCTCGCCATGTCCGCACCACCTGCCCGCGATGCGCGCTCCTGAAATACGCATTCGATGAACCGTTGCGCTACGCCGCAGCGGCGCCGAATCGTACGACCGTTTCAGTTGCCGACGGCCGCGCGACGCGCGGGCACGATGCGCCAGCCGAGATTCACGCCGGCCGCCGCGAGCAGGATCAGCAGCGCGCCGACCACCTGCGTCCACGCGAGCGTCTGCCCGAACGCGACGTGATCGACGACGATCGCGACGACCGGATAGACGAACGACAGCGCGCCGGTCATCGCGGTCGGCAGCTTCTGGATCGCGCCGTACAGCAGCACATACATCAGACCCGTGTTCACGACGCCGAGCACGACGAGGTCGAGCCACTGCCCGGCGCTCGTCGGCAACGTGCCGAAGTGTGCGAACGGCGCGAGCAGCAGGACACCGAGGCCGGCCTGCAACAGCGCAAGCAGATGCGGCGGCGTGCCCTTCAGGTGCTTCGTGACGATCGACGAGATCGCGTACAGGAAGGCGGCGCCGAGCGATAGCGCGACACCTTCCAGATATTCGCCCGGCACCGCCAGCACGGCCGGCTCGACACGCACCACGGCGACGAGCCCGACGAAGGCGAGCGCGAGCCACGCGACCGTCGACGCGGTGATCCGCTCGCGGAACACGATCGCGCCGAGCGCGACGAGCATGAACGGCTGCGTGTTGTAGACGGCGGTCGCCATCGAGATCGACGCACGCGAGTAGGCGGCAAACAGCAGCAGCCAGTTCGCGACGATCGCGACGCTGCCGAGCGTTGCCAGCGCGAGCATCCGCGGCGAGAACAGCGCGCGGCGCAGGAAGCCGAACGCCGCGCAGACGATCGCGAGCGTCGCGGCGCCGAACAGGCAGCGGAAGAACACGACGTTCGTCAGCGGCTGCTGCGACGACATCACGAGCCAGCCGATCGTGCCGGACATCATCATCGCGACGACCATTTCGGCGGCGCCGCGGCGAATTTCATTCGAAGCCATCGTGAACTCCGTTCAGAAGAGTGGATGACTTCGATTCTAGAAACTTGCTTTCGCGGCAACCACGGCTAAACTGAAGTGAATCGACCGATTCACCTTCGAAAGCAAAGCGATCATGCCGAAACGCCTTTCTCCGCCTGCCGTCGCGTCGCTCGACGCGACCGACCGCGCGATCCTCGCGGCGCTGGCCGACGACGCGCGCATCGCGACCAGCGAACTCGCCCGGCAGATCGGGCTGTCGGCGCCCGCGACCGCCGACCGCGTGCGGCGGCTCGAGGCACAAGGGGTGATCGCCGCGTTCACCGTCGAGCTCGACCCGCGTGCGCTCGGCTACACGCTGCAGGCGATCGTCCGCGTCAAGCCGCTGCCCGGCCAGTTGCATCTCGTCGAAGAGATGCTGCGGCGGATTCCCGAATTCGTGGAGTGCGACAAGGTCACCGGCGACGACTGCTTCATCTGCCGGCTCTACTTGCGCACGATCGCGCACCTCGACGACATCCTGTCGAAAGTGACGGAGCGCGCCGAGACGAGCACCGCGATCGTGAAATCGACGCCGGTGCCGCGCCGGCTGCCGCCGCTCGTCGAGGACGACGGCGCGCACCGCTGAGCCGCGGGTACGCGAGCGCCCTCACGCAGCCGCGTCGCGCGCCTCGAAGAACGCCAACAGTTCGTCGATCAGCGCGACGGGCGCCTCTTCCGGAATGTAATGCCCGCACTCGAGCGCGCGACCACTGACGTCGCGCGCCACGCGGCGCCATTCCTCGAGCGGATCGAAGCAGCGGCCGACGATCCCGTGCTCGCCCCACAGCACGCGCAACGGGCACGCGACCTTGTTGCCGCGCTCGAGATCCGCACGGTCGTGCTCGAGATCGATCGTCGCGGACGCGCGGTAGTCCTCGCACATCGCATGCACGGCGCCCGGCTGCGCGAGCGCGGCCCGGTACGCGGCGAGCGCTTCGGGCGCGAACGGCGCGAGCCCGGCGGACCGGTTGCCCATCACGCGCTCGATGTACGCATCGGTATGCGCGCCGACCAGCGTCTCGGGCAGCGGCTCCGGCTGGATCAGGAAGAACCAGTGGAAATACGCGGTCGCGAACGCGCGATCGGTTTTCTCGTACATCGCGAGCGTCGGCGCGATGTCGAGCAGCATCATCCGCTCGACGGCGTCCGCGTGATCGAGCGCGAGCCGGTGCGCGACCCGCGCGCCGCGATCGTGCGCGCACACATGGAAGTGCTCGAAGCCGAAATGCCGCATCACGGCGACCTGGTCGGCCGCCATCGCCCGTTTCGAATACGGCGCATGCTGCGCGTCGCTCGGCGGCTTGCCCGACGCGCCGTAACCGCGCAGGTCGGTGGCAATTACCGTGAAATGATTCGCGAGCGTCGCGGCAACGCGATGCCAGATCATGTGGGTTTGCGGATGTCCGTGCAGCAACAGGAGCGGCGGACCCGCGCCTCCTTTGACACCGAAGATGTCGGTGTCCTGCACCGTCACGCGAAACGGTGCAAACGCCTCAAACGACATGGTTTGTTTCTCGTTGGTTTGTTATGGCGGCTATTTTAGGAGCGCTTGCGCATCTACACAGCGGGGCAGCAGCCAGAATCCGTAGAAAGAGAACACTCACTCGATTGCCGGCACACCGCGCATTTTGTTAAGCTCGCGTAGAATCGCACGATCGTTCGTATTAATAAGAACGACCTCGTTTCGCAGCTACACTCGAATCACCGTTCGACCGTAAAGCTTGGCGTCGGCGCGACCGCGCGACCGCCCCTGGAGACTGGAGACATCACATGGCATTGCCCACCGTCCTGCAGAACCTGACGCTGCCCGTCATCGCGTCGCCGATGTTCATCGTCAGCTACCCCGAACTCGTGCTCGCGCAATGCAAGGCGGGCATCGTCGGTTCGTTCCCCGCGCTCAACGCCCGTCCGGCAGAACTGCTCGACGAGTGGCTCACGCAGATCCAGTCCGAGCTCGCCGACCACCACGCAAAAAATCCCGACGCGGTGATCGGCCCGATCGCGGTCAACCAGATCGTCCATCAGTCGAATGCGCGGCTCGAGCACGACGTGCGCGTGTGCGTCGAGCACAAGGTGCCGATCTTCATCACGAGCCTGCGCGCACCGGCGCGCGAGATCGTCGACGCGGTGCACAGCTACGGCGGCATCGTGCTGCACGACGTGATCAACCTGCGTCACGCACAGAAGGCACTCGAAGCCGGTGTCGACGGGCTGATCCTCGTCGCGGCCGGCGCAGGCGGCCACGCGGGCACGACGTCGCCGTTCGCGCTCGTCGGCGAAGTCCGCAAGATCTTCGACGGCCCGATCGTGCTGTCCGGCGCGATCGCGAACGGCGGCTCGATCCTCGCGGCGCAGGCGATGGGCGCCGACTTCGCGTACATGGGCACGCGCTTCATCGCGACGCAGGAAGCGCATGCGATCGACGACTACAAGCACGCGATCGTGAACGCGAAATCGTCGGACATCATCTACACGAACCTCTTCACGGGCGTGCACGGCAACTACATCCGCGAGAGCATCGAGAAGGCCGGCCTCGATCCGGAGGCGCTGCCGGAATCCGACAAGACCAAGATGAATTTCGGCGGCGACAAGACGAAGGCGTGGAAGGACATCTGGGGCGCCGGCCAGGGCGTCGGCCTGATGGACGACCTGCCGAGCGTCGGCGCGCTCGTCGAGCGCCTGAAGCGCGAGTACGACGACGCGAAGGCGCGGCTCGGCATTCCGCGCTGACGAATGCGGCGGCCCTCACGGCCCGCCGCCGGCGCGAATTCCGTCGGACAAAACAAAAAGCGCGAACCGCTGCGGTTCGCGCTTTTTTATTGACCCGCTGCCGCGGGAAAGACGACTCAGACCGCGCGCTTCATCCGCGTGATCGGCAGCACGCGCAGGCGCGATTCGATCGACGGGCACAGCGACTGCCCTTCGAAACGCGCCGCCAGGAAGTCGACGAACGAACGCACTTTCGCGGACACGTGACGACGGCTCGCATAGACCGCGTAGATCGGCGCCTCGTGCGGCGGCACCGCATCGAGCAGCACCGGCACGAGCCGGCCGGATTCGATGTCGTCGCCGACCACCTCGGTGCCGAGCAGCGCGATGCCCGCGCCCGCGAGCACGGCCGCGCGCAGCCCTTCGAGATGATTCACGATCAGGTTGCCGTTGAGGTTCACGCGCGACGCGGCGGCCGCGTCGATCACCAGCGAGTCGAGCATCGTCGAATTCGAGTCGCGCCGCAGGTAGTTGTGGTGCGCGAGATCGGCGATCGTCGCGGGCGTGCCGTGCTTCTCGAGATACTCGGGCGACGCGACCAGCAGGATGTGCGCGGTCGCGATCTGCCGCGCGACCAGCGACGACGATTTCAATCCGTTCGGCGCCGCGCGCACCGCGACGTCGTAGCCTTCCTCGATCAGGTCGACCACGCGATCGGACAGCGTCATGTCGACGGTCACGTCCGGGAACCGGCCCGCATAATCGGTGACGGCCTGCATCACGTGCCGCAGCCCGAACGCCGATAGCGACGTGACGCGCAGCCTGCCTTGCGGCACCACGCTCGCGGCGCCGACGGCCTGCCCGGCTTCGTCGAGTTCGGACAGCGCCTGCACGAGGCGCTCATAGTATTCGCGTCCTGCCTCGGTAGGGGCGACGCGTCGTGTCGTGCGATGCAGCAGCCGCGCACCGAGCTGCTGCTCGAGATGCATCACGTGCTTGCTCGCCATCGCAGCCGACATCTGCATGCGTTCGGCCGCGCCGACGAAGCTGCCCACTTCGACGACGTAGCGAAACACATTCATGCTGACGAGGGTATCCATCGAACTAGCTCGTAATGACGGGGGAATGGTCCAATTACGAGATAGGGTAACAAAGGCGGGGAAACAGAAAGGTCAAGAAAGGCAAAACGGCGCCGCGGGGTCGCGGCGCCGTTTTGGCGGGAAAACATGCAGCCCGGACGCGCTTTTCACGCGCATCCGGCGCAGCGGTCGTGCGTGCGCGTCAGAACTTCGCGCGGATACCGGCGCCGAACGTGTTGCCGGTCGACAGGCCGCTGATGTGGTCGTTCATGTACGCAGCGTAGACGTCCGTGCGCTTGGACAGCGGATAGTCGTAGCCGACGGCCCAGGTCTGGCGCGTCTGGTCGAGGCCGCCCGAATCGCGCGAGTATGCGTACGACGCCATCGCGTTGCCGACGCCGAGCGGCACCGACACGCCGCCCTGCGCGGTGTTCACGTGCCAGCTGCCCGCGACCTGGTCATTCTTCGTATACATGTACTGGCCGAACAACTTCACGTACTTCAGGTCGTAGGTCGCGCCGACTTGCGCGATGCCCTGGCTCTTCATGCCAGCCACCAGCGCGCTCAGGTCACGCGGGCCGTTGTTGAAGTTCACGTACTGGTAGACCGCGGTCGCCGCGAACGGGCCGTTCGCGTAGTTGAACTGCGCGCTCCACTTCTTCGAGCCGTTGTCGCCGGCCTGGTTGCCGAGCGCGTACATCGCGCCGAAATTCAGGCCACCGAACGACGGCGACGTGTACGACAGCGCGTTGTTCCAGCCCGAATCGCCAACGGCGCCCTGGTCGCTCGGGTAGGTCGGGAACGTGCCGAGGCCGAGGAACACGTGGTACACCATCGGCGAGAAGGTGTACGAGTCGTAGAACGGGTTGAACAGGATCGTCGACAGGAACAGGTGCGTCGTCAGGCGGCCGGCCGTCACCGTGCCGTACGGCGAATCGATGCCGACGTATGCGTTGCGTGCGAAGAACGTGTCACCCTGGAAGCGGCCGAACTGGCCGTTCTGCGCGCGGAAGAAGCTTTCCAGCGTGAAGATCGCCTTGTAGCCGTTGCCGAGATCCTCGGCGCCGTGCAAACCCCAGTACGACGTCGACATCCCGCCGCCGCTCACGTTCCACGCGCGGTCGCCGCCCGGGAACTTGGTTGCGCCGACCCATTCGTCGACCTGACCGTAGAGCGACACGCTCGACTGTGCATGGACGGGAGCGGTAGCCGCCACGCAGGCAGCCGCGGCGATCAGCTTGACGGACGTGCGCGACGCACGGCGAGCGAATGCTTTCATTGGATCTCCAGATTTTGTCGAATTGTCGATAAGTGGCGCGAGCGTTGTTTTTTGGAGCCGAGTGCTTGCGTCGTATGGGGCGCAGCCATCTTTACGGATCATTCGTCCGGTCAAAATTGCGCACACTTATTGCTGGTATAGCGGCAGCATTAACTTCGCGGAATTGATACATGGCCGGGTACCCGCCGGCGGCCCGGCGTGAACGCGGTCGCGCGGCCGGACGGCAGCGTGGCACACGCGAGCCGGGCGCGAAAGATAGCGCAATGCGACGGGAAAATCAGCGGAAATCTGTGCGCGACTGTGGCGAATTCGCATCAGCCGGCGGAGGGACGAGCGCGCGGGCGCTCAGTTTCGGTAGAACGGGGAGAAAAACGGCGAGTGTGCAGGCTCTTCCTGCGAGCGGGGCGGCGGCATCGGACGTCCGCCGCGCTCCTCGTTGTAGCGTGCGACGTCGGCGCGGATCGACCCGGCGCGCAGCGGCACGTTGCCGCCGCCCGGCGGGCGCGGCACCTGGCGGACGTCGGCGCTGATCGGGCGATATGGGCTTTGCGCGGCGTAATGGCCATACGACGGCGTCGGCCGCAGCCCCCAGCGGGAGCCGTAGCCGTTCACGCCGCCGGCGCGCGCACCGGCAGGGGGCGCGACGCGGCGCCAGACAGGCGCGCCGCCGGCCGGCTGGCCGTACGCGCGCATGTCGCCGCCACCGAAGCCGTGACCGCCGAACGCATGACCACCATGGGGCGGTTGCGCGAGCGCGAGCGGCATCAGCAGCGCGCCGAGCACGCCTGCCACCCATCGTCCGATCTTCCGTTTCACCCGTTCCGTCATCGTTCAGTGCCTGTCCATGCCCGGTGCCGGCCGCTTTTGGCCGACGCAAGGCTTTCAGCAGTAATTTATGAGCGGGCCGAAAGCGTGTCGAGCCAAAAAGTGTTATGTCGCCGGCATCGGTGTAACACCATGTTACTGCTAGGTTTTTTCACTTCTGCGGGCGACCGCGACAGAACATTCTTCTGCCGTTTTGCGCATGGCCGGGTCGGTGTCGTGAGCGTTGTTGCATGAGATTGACTCATCAATCGATTCCCACAATGAATTTGTGTAGTGAATCGCCAACCGGGACAATGGCGCCATCCGCGCGCGCGACGCGCACCTCCGTCGTTTTCGAATCGAGTTCCCGATGGCCCGTCCCCGTTTTCTTCCCGACAACTTCACGCTCGCGCTCGTCGGCACCGTCGTGCTCGCGAGCCTCCTGCCGTGCCGCGGCCCGGCCGCCCATGCGTTCAACTGGGCGACCAACATCGCCGTCGGCCTGCTGTTCTTCCTGCACGGCGCGAAGCTGTCGCGCGAAGCCGTCGTCGCGGGCGCAACCCACTGGCGGCTGCACGCGGTCGTGCTGCTCAGCACGTTCGCGCTGTTCCCGCTCCTCGGTCTCGCGCTGAAACCCGTGCTGCAGCCGCTCGTCACGCCGACGTTGTATGCGGGCGTGCTGTTCCTGTGCACGCTGCCGTCGACGGTCCAGTCGTCGATCGCGTTCACGTCGATCGCCAAAGGCAATGTGCCGGCCGCCGTGTGCGCGGCATCCGCGTCGAGCCTGCTCGGGATCTTCGTCACGCCGGCGCTCGTCGGGCTGATGATCACGTCGCAGTCGGCCGCCGCCGCGTCGCCGTGGAGCACCGTCGGCAGCATCGTGATGCAGCTGCTCGTGCCGTTCATCGCCGGCCAGCTGCTGCGGCCCGTGATCGGCGGCTGGATCGATCGCAACCGTGGCGTGCTGCGCTTCGTCGACCAGGGCTCGATCCTGCTCGTCGTCTACGTCGCCTTCAGCGAGGCCGTCAACGAAGGCCTGTGGCACCAGATCCCGCCGCGCGCGCTCGGCGGCCTGCTCGTCGTCAACCTCGTGCTGCTCGCGATCGCGCTATTGCTGACCGCGTTCGTCAGCAAGCGGCTCGGCTTCAACCGCGCCGACCAGATCACGATCATCTTCTGCGGGTCGAAGAAGAGCCTCGCAGCCGGCGTGCCGATGGCGAAGGTGATCTTCTCGGCGAACGCGGTCGGCGCGATCGTGCTGCCGCTGATGCTGTTCCACCAGATCCAGCTGATGGCGTGCGCGGCGCTCGCGCAGCGCTGGGGCGCGCGCGACATGAGCGGCGAGCATGACGAGGGCGACGCGACATCGGCGCCCGGCGCACTGAGCGCGGGCAAACGCTGACGATCCGGGGGCGACGGGACGGCCATCGCGTGGTGCCGTCCCGGTGTTCTCGCCTTTTCGCCTTTTCGCCTTTTCGCCTTTTCGCCTTTTCGCCTTTTCGCCTTTTCGCCTTTTCGCCTTTTCGCCTTTCCGCCTTCCCGCCTTCCCGCCTTCCCGCCTTCCCGCCTTCCCGCCTTCCCGCCTTCCCGCTGCACCGCTGCACCGCCGCACCGCCGCACCGCCCTTCCACGTGCGCACCGATGCGCCCCAGGCGCAATGCACCAGCAGCGCCCATCGCGTCACGAAATCTTCATTCAATTCTCCGCGAGCGATGCCGTTAAGTCGGGCGTCCTGTCGATTCGGCTGCCCTCGCCCATGCCCGCGCCCCACCCCGACTCCGCTGCCGCCAGCATCACGCGCCTGATCGCGGATCGCGCGCTCGCCGCCGTCTTCCAGCCGATCGTCGATCTCGGGTCGGGGACGGTCGTCGGATACGAGGGCCTGATACGCGGCCCAAGCGGCACCGACCTCGAGCCGCCCGCCGCGCTGTTCGCGCAGGCCGCGCGCGAAGGCGAGACCCTCGCGCTCGAACAGGCGGCCGCGCTCACCTGCCTCGACGCGTTCGCGGCACTCGGCTGCGACGGCAAGCTGTTCCTCAATTTCAGCGCCGGGACGATCCTGAAGCTCGCCAGCGAACGCGAGCGCGTACGCCAGCTCCTCGTCCGCGCGCGGATCGCCGCCGAGCGCATCGTCATCGAGCTGACCGAGCAGAATGCGATTCCCGACGTCGCCCACATCGGGCCGGCCGTCGCGTCGCTGCGCGACGCCGGCATCCAGTTCGCGCTCGACGACTACGGCACCGCGAACGCGAGCATGAACCTGTGGCTGCGCCTGCATCCGGACGTCGTGAAGATCGACCGCTTCTTCATCCACGACATCGCCCGCGATCCGCTCAAGTTCGAAGCCGTGAAGGCGATGCAGCACTTCGCGCAGGCGAGCGGCGCGCAACTGATCGCGGAAGGCATCGAGAACGAATGCGACCTGATCGTCGTGCGGGACATGGGCATCTGTTGCGTACAGGGCTTCCTGCTCGGCCGGCCGAACGCGCAGCCGTCGCGGGTCGTCGCACCGGCCGCGCGTGACGCGATCCGCGCGCCGCACATCGCGGTGTTTCCCGGCGCGACGCGCTCGGTGCGGCCGGCCGGCACGATCGCCGGGAAGATGCTGGTGCCGGCGCCGGCACTGCCGCGCGACGCGACCAGCAACGACGTACTCGACCTGTTCAACCGGATGCCCGACCTGCATGCGGTCGCGCTCGTCGAACGCGGGCGGCCCGTCGCGCTCGTGAATCGCCGCGGCTTCATCGACCGCTTCGCACTGCCGTACCACCGCGAGGTGTTCGGAAAGAAGCCGTGCCTGCAGTTCGCGAACGACGCGCCGCTGATGATCGACAACGCGACGACGTTCGAGCAGCTCGCGATGCTGCTCGCAAGCCACGACCAGCGCTATCTCGCGGACGGCTTCGTGATCACCGAACACGGCCGCTACGTCGGGCTCGGCACCGGCGAGAGCCTCGTGCGCGCAGTGACCGAGATGCGCATCGAGGCCGCGCGCTACGCGAATCCGCTGACGTTCCTGCCCGGCAACATTCCGATCAGCGCCCACATCGACCGCCTGCTCCAGCGCGACGCCGGCTTTCATGCGTGCTACGTCGACCTGAACCAGTTCAAGCCGTTCAACGACCAGTACGGCTACTGGCAGGGCGACGAGGTGCTGAAGTTCGCGGCGACGGTGCTGGCCGGTGTGTGCGACCCGCAGCGCGACTTTCTCGGGCACGTCGGCGGCGACGATTTCCTCGTGCTGTTCCAGCGCGCCGACTGGCGCGAACGCGCCGCCGACGCAATCGCCCGCTTCAACGACGGCGCGCAGCTCTTCTACACGCAGGCCGACCGACAGGCGGGCGGGCTGCACGGCGAGGACCGCCACGGCAACCCGGCGTTCTTCGGCTTCGTGACGATGGCGATCGGCGCGGTCGGCGTGCCGGCCGGCGCGCACGGCGCGAAGCGA
>NZ_JAAGPB010000237.1:0-233 GCF_017104585.1 Burkholderia sp. Ac-20392 | reverse complement strand
AAAAAAAAAAAAAATGTATATACGGGTGTCTACCTTGACCGTACCAAGCACATAACAAATGTCCAGTCGTATCTGTGAGCCACGTCTTTTCATGGATATACACCAGCACGTGACGACACTTTCCCGCAGCCAGATGCAAGTCAAACCAGCTCACTCACGTCACCGTGTGAATCTCTGACGACTCTCCTTGTACGTGGCATCTCTCTCAGTTCTCGTTGCTTCCTCAACCCCGT
>NZ_JAAGPB010000236.1:0-12801 GCF_017104585.1 Burkholderia sp. Ac-20392 | reverse complement strand
CCCTGCGCACGTCGTTCAGTTCGCGCCGGGCGGCCTGCTGCAGCGGGTCGCGCGCGGCGCGCAGGAGGCGACGGTCAATTCGCTGCATGACCAGGGCATCGCGCAGCTCGGCGCGGGGCTCGTTGTCGAAGCCAGTGCGCCCGACGGACTCGTCGAGGCCGTCAGCGTGCGCGGCGCGCGCGCATTCGCGCTCGGCGTGCAGTGGCATCCCGAATGGCGCTACGCGGAACAGCCGCTGTCGCGCGACATCTTCGCGGCATTCGGCGCGGCGTGCCGCGCGCGCATGACGCATCGCATTCATGCAGCCGGTGGCGCGATGGTGTCGCCGGCCGCATCCGACGTCGACTGATAGAGGCCGATCATGCAACCCGAACTGAGCGAATTCCTGCGCCAGCACCGCATCACCGAGGTCGAGGCGATCATTCCCGACATGGCCGGCATTGCGCGCGGCAAGATCATTCCGCGCAACAAGTTCGAATCCGGCGAATCGATGCGCCTGCCGCAGGCCGTGATGGTGCAGACCGTCACCGGCGACTATCCGGAGGACGGTACGCTGACCGGCGTGACCGATCCCGACATGGTGTGCGTGCCCGATCCGTCGACGATCTGCCTGATCCCGTGGGCCGTCGATCCGACCGCGCAGGTGATCCACGACTGCGTGCACTTCGACGGCTCGCCGGTCGAGATCTCGCCGCGCTACGTGCTGCGACGCGTGCTCGACCTGTACAAGGCGAAAGGCTGGCAGCCGGTCGTCGCGCCCGAGCTCGAGTTCTATCTCGTCGACATGAACGCCGATCCCGATCTGCCGCTGCGTCCGCCGGTCGGCCGCACCGGGCGTGCGGAGACCGGCCGGCAGTCGTATTCGATCGAGGCCGTGAACGAGTTCGATTCGCTGTTCGAAGACATCTACGAATACTGCGAGATGCAGGGGCTCGATATCGAGACGCTGATCCACGAGGTCGGCGCCGCGCAGATGGAGATCAACTTCGTGCACGGCGATGCGCTGTCGCTCGCCGACCAGGTGTTCCTGTTCAAGCGCACGGTGCGCGAGGCGGCGTTGCGCCACAACATGTACGCGACCTTCATGGCGAAGCCGATGCAGGACGAGCCGGGCTCGGCGATGCACATCCACCAGAGCCTGGCCGACGCGCGCACGGGGCGCAACCTGTTCTCCAACGAAGATGGTGCGGTGTCGCCGATGTTCCACAGTTATCTCGCGGGGCTGCAGAAGTACACGCCCGCGCTGATGCCGATCTTCGCGCCGTACATCAACTCGTATCGCCGCCTGTCGCGCTTCATGGCCGCACCGATCAACGTGCAGTGGGGCTATGACAACCGTACGGTCGGCTTCCGCATTCCGCAGTCAGGCGCGTCGGCACGCCGAATCGAGAACCGGATCCCGGGCGTCGACTGCAATCCGTATCTCGCCTTCGCCGCGACGCTCGCGGCCGGCTATCTCGGCTTGACCCAGCAACTCGCACCGACCGAGCCGATCGCGTCGGACGGCTACAACCTGCCGTACCAGCTGCCGCGCAATCTCGAGGAGGGCATCTCGCTGATGGCGGCCAGCACGCCGCTGGCCGGCATTCTCGGCGACAAGTTCGTGAAAGCGTACCTGGCGCTGAAGGACACCGAATACGAAGCGTTCTTCCGCGTGATCAGCTCGTGGGAACGCAGGCATCTGCTGCTGCACGTGTGAGCGTGCGGCACTGTTATCCGGAGGAAACATGACCGATCGAAACGAAGCCTTTTCACCTCATTCGACCGCGGATTACCGCGCGCTCGACGCTGCGCACCACATCCACCCGTTTTCCGACATGGGCGCGCTGAACCGCGCAGGCAGCCGCGTGATAGTGAAGGCCGACGGCGTCTACCTGTGGGACTCGGAAGGCAACAAGATCATCGACGGGATGGCCGGCCTCTGGTGCGTGAACGTCGGCTACGGCTGCAAGGCACTCGCCGACGCCGCGTATCGCCAGATCCAGGAACTGCCGTTCTACAACACGTTCTTCAAGACCACCCACCCGCCGGTGATCGAACTGTCCGCGATGCTCGCGGAAGTCACGCCGAAGGGCTTCAACCACTTCTTCTATTGCAACAGCGGCTCGGAAGGCAACGACACCGTGCTGCGCCTTGTGCACCAGTACTGGCGCGTGCAGGGCCAGCCGCAGAAGAAGTATGTGATCTCGCGCAAGAACGGTTATCACGGCTCGACGATCGCCGGCGGCACGCTCGGCGGGATGGGCTACATGCACGAGCAGATGCCGTCGAAGGTCGAGAACATCGTGCACATCGACCAGCCGTATTTCTTCGGCGAAGCAGCGGCCGGTGAAACGCCGGAAGCGTTCGGCCTCGCCCGCGCGCAGCAGCTCGAAGCGAAGATCCTCGAACTCGGCGCGGAGAATGTCGCCGCGTTCATCGGCGAGCCGTTCCAGGGCGCGGGCGGCGTGATCTTCCCGCCGTCGACGTACTGGCCGGAAATCCAGCGGATCTGCCGCAAGTACGACATCCTGCTGGTGGTCGACGAAGTGATCGGCGGCTTCGGCCGTACCGGCGAATGGTTCGCACACCAGCATTTCGGCTTCGAGCCCGATCTGATCACGATGGCGAAGGGCCTCACGTCGGGCTACGTGCCGATGGGCGCTGTTGGCATCCATGAACGTGTGGCGCGGCCGATCATCGACAACGGCGAATTCAACCACGGCCTCACGTACTCGGGCCACCCGGTGGCAGCGGCCGTCGCGGTCGCGAACCTGAAGCTGCTGCGTGACGAAGGGATCGTCGAGCGCGTGCAGAACGATATCGGGCCGTATTTCCAGCGCCGGCTGCGCGATGCGCTGGGCAACCATCCGATCGTCGGTGAGATTGCGGGAGCGGGGCTGGTCGCGGGCGTTCAGCTTGCGCGCGACCGGGACCGGCGTGAGCGGTTCGGTGCGAACGTCGATATCGGCACGATCTGCCGCGACTTCTGTTTCAACGGCAACCTGATCATGCGTGCGACCGGCGACCGGATGCTGCTGTCGCCGCCGCTCGTGATTCGCGAGGCGGAGGTCGACGAGATCGTCGACAAGGCGAAGCGCGCGTTCGATGCGACGGCGGAGCGGGTGGGGTAGTCGCGCGACACGTCGCCCGGCGTTCGTGCGGATGCCATTACGCGAGACGCATGTGGAATTTGTCCCGATCGGGATTTGACGCGCGCGACCGGACGGCTGAGCGGTTTTCTTGCGACAGGGCTTGACGTTACCCGGCACGGAGCATGTCCGTTAATCGTGTCGACCTTTGAGGCGGCACGATTGACGGAGTGCGGTGCGTTACTGATCGGATGCGTGGTAACGAAGGGGCGAGATTACGCGTGCGCGAATCGCTGCCGCTCGAAATTCATGATGAGTGTGACCGACGATGCAATATCCATCGATCCCGTTTCGACGACGAGATCAGGCGTGGTCGGTACTTCGTATGGATCCGAGATGCCGGTGAATTGCGTTGTCTGGCCGGTGATCGCCTTTGCATAAAGCTGCTTCGGATCACGTGCGGAGCAAGTGGCGATATCGGTTTTCAGGTAGACCTCGACGAAGCGATCCACGCCGACGATCTGTCGTGCCCGCTGCCGGTCGGCTTCATAAGGCGAGATCAGCGCGACGATCACCATGAAGCCCTGGCTATTGAGCAACTTGGCGATTTCGGCGGTGCGTCGGCAGTTTTCGGTGCGATCTTCCCGCGAGAAGCCAAGATCGGGAGAAACGCCTGCCCGCAATTCATCGCCGTCGAGGATGCATGTCGGAATATTGCGTGCGCGTAACTGCGCCGCAATTTCGCGCGAGAGGGTTGATTTGCCGGCGCCGCTCAGACCGGTAAGCCACAGGGTGTAGTCGTTCTTCTCTGGGGACATGGGTGTGCAATCTCTATCGCCAACTCTCACCATCGCAAGTCATGATTTCGCGCCTAAATGCGATGCCGATTCGGCTGGCTGTTATTTAGTGTAAGGATTCTATGCATCCGGATTTCTACAAATGTTACAGAAGAATTACCAAAAATTACACTGGCAATTTTCTTTCTTTCGTGTTGAAAGATTTCGTATGACGTAAATGAAATGTCTGAGGTTTGTTCGTCCGCTGGACCGGGAGACGGTGTTGATCCGACGGGGCTTGATGCGCGAAGAAATCGGAGATTTTGCCGCTGATAGGGGATTTGCCTGAGTTGCATCCGCCAATACAAGCTAATGGCGTTTGGCGAATCGAGACGCGTCAATGGCCGGGCAGCGTTTGAAGACAGCGTTTCTGCTCCGGCTCCCGATCGGCAGTGTGGCGTTACTGTTGGAAAACCGCACAGCGTGCCGGCGGGCTAGCTGGATCGACATTGATTTCCTGCGGGCGTCAATCAACGCGCCGGAAACGAAGGAGGTGTCGATCGAAATCGAGATGGCGGATTCGTGGAGGAGGCGATGACTGCCGGTTCACGTGAGTCTGCGCGGGTGGGCCGTGAATTCGGCGCACCAAAACGAAAAGGCCCTGCGTCGTGAGACGCAGGGCCTTGAATTCTTTGGTGGGCGGTACTGGGATCGAACCAGTGACCCCTGCCGTGTGAATCGAAAAACAGCCCCGCCTGTATGGGAGTCTCGTTCCCAAGTGCTTAATTTTACAAGGTTTTGCTGTTGCGATGAGACCTTTTCCGTTGCTAGCTGTTGCTTGTCGTTCCGCCGGTTTTCCGCCCGCGTGGCGACGCGGCTCGCGCAAGTACATCCAGCATCAAGCGACATGCGGCGTCACGCCGCTCCTTGCGTTGGATGAACTCGCTCAGGTCGTCTCCATTCACTTCCGTCCAGGAGTCCTCGATTGCGTGTTGGTAGGGAGTCCACTCGCGTCCGCCAAACCATAGTTTCAACTGGCGAACGCTTGCTGCGTGGTACGGCTGGAGCTTGACGGGGGGCACGTCGGCGTCTTCTGTCTGCGCGGCATCCGTTGACGCAAGCATTTGCTCAAGGTCGTGCTGTGACAGGCCTTCATCGCTCGTGTTCTCTAGCCAAGGCAGATACCATGACGGAGCCCACGACGCTTTTGTGACCTGGCCACCGAACATCTGGACCCCGACGATCCACTTCTCATACCAGCTTACTGCTTCTGCTTCGCTGCGCGGCGCGCGAATTTCGCGGCCTTCCGGCCCAGGCACCGCCATAGGGAGGAGTCCAGCCAGTAACCGCTTTTGCCCCTCAATGAACCATGCGGTCGCCTTCTTGCGGTTCCGCCTGATATCGTCGGCCGGTTCATTGCTCATTGCTGCATCTTCAAAGCCTAGCTCGCACAAGTCATCTTGCGTCAGGAAACGCTGCTTCCATGATGCTCGCACGCATTGAAGGAACTTCCCATAGCTCATCGTCCGGCCGTTGAGATACCGGCCGTAGTTGCTGCCATTTGCCGGCTCGATGGACAAGCAGCATTCCAACTGAGTCTGATTTAGGTTGCTCCGATCCAACATGCGACGAAAAAGGCTTCGCACCGCAGCCTGTTTGCATACGTATTCGGTCGTTTCCTGCTTTGCAGTCATAGCCAAACTCGCCGACAACGCCATTAGAGATTGTGAGCAGAATACCTATCGTGTCCCCACATCGCAACAGTAAGTGAGGGGAAGCGAATGCAAGCACAATCAAAGTGGTCAGCACAACGGTCCATCCAGGATTTTGAAACCGACCGTCCAGCCGACGGGACGCTTGTGCAGGATTTTCGCGCTGTGTTTTCCGCGCTGGACCCTGCTTCGCTGATTACGGCCGACGAATTTGCCGCGCTGTTGTGTATCAGCCGAGCATCTTTCAATTTCCGGCTGCACGTTGGAAAGATCCCCGATCCGGTGATACGTGAGCATCGCTGCGTGCGCTGGCGTGTAGCTGACGTGCGTTCCTCGATGGAAGGGATGACGCCTGTTCCGGTTAATCCTCAGAGATTGACGGGCAGTCGCCCACGGCGGGTACTCGACGTAGAAGCGACCGATGGCCCGCGCCGTGGGCGTCGTCGCCAAGTAGCAGATCAGTAAGCCGATGGCGGACGTTGCTGTTGAGCGAGACGGCGGCTTCGCCGGACGCAGATTAGCGTTCGAGGAGGCACCAGCGTGGGTCGAAAAGCCGATGCGTCGGATCGATCGTGCCCTGATCGAGGAGGCAATTCAGATCGAGCAGGAGGAGGCCGTAAGAGCGGGAGCGGTGGGTTATATGGCCCGTACGCTAGCGCAGGTGACGCTTCCTCATTCGAACCCCAACACGCTGTACTACGAGCGCACGAGCGGCAAGCTTACGCTGGCTGTGCGAGGCCACAAAGCGTACGGCGTGCCATTTGGCAGTATCCCTCGTGTGTTGCTTGCTTGGATAAATTTTGTGCGATTGGAATATGATCGGCCCGATTTGCCGAATCCGGTTATTCGGCTGGCTATGTCGTCTGGGGCGGCTCGGGTTCGGTGGATCAGTCGGCAGGACGCTGACGCACTGGTGATATGTGCTTCACGCTTCGCACGTCGGCCGCATTTGCCAAACTTCATTCGGCTTGCTTTGCATACCGGTTGCCGCAAAAACGAGCTGTTGAAACTTGAATGGTCGCGAGTGGATTTTGATCGAGCGGTTTTGTCGCTGGAGCCGAGCGATACGAAGAACGGTAAGCGTCGCGTTGTGCCGCTGAACGATGAGGCAATGGCGGCGTTAAGACATCAGCGCGATTGGGTGCGGGTGACAGTGCCTCGTTCGCCGTGGGTGTTCGCGGTGGCGTCAGGGGATCGGATGACGACGATTCAGAAGGGTTTTCGCGCCGCGTGTCTCCGCGCGGGGATCGATGATTTCAGGGTGCACGACTTGCGCCATACCTTCGCTTCATGGCTCGTCATGGCGGGCGTGTCGCTGTACGTGGTGAAGGATTTGCTGGGGCACTCGTCGATCACGGTGACGGAGCGGTACGCGCATCTGGCTCCGCACATGGGGCGCGAGGCGGTACGGACGCTGCATGCCTAGGCCAGGGCGCTGAGAAGGGGTTTTACGTCAAATAATGGGGGCAGAATGTTATTGACGGTGGCACGATGTATTATAGATCGTGCTGTTATCTTCTAAAGGTTGTGCCATGAAAACGTTAGATGTGTCTCAGGCTGCTGCGGCAGCACACGCGGGCGGTGTCCTGTCGGCCGTCCTTAGGGCTGAGGGTGGTTCATTTTACGTCGAGCTTGAGACGCGGACGGCCGGAACGGCTGTGCTGGTCACGTCGAACAATCGTCGGCCGCGTGCGTTCCGGAACCCCGTCAAGGCGCTTGAAGTGATCCGCGAGCTTGGGTTGCAGTCGGGGCGTTTCTCGCTTGAAGCATGGCGGCCGGATGAGGTCGAGATCGAACGTTCTAGCCGTCCGGATCGTGCAGCGGCGATGAAGCAAACGCACGCGAATGCGGCGGCCTATGACAAATGGTTACGCGAGCAGGTGCAGGCGTCGATCGACGATCCGCGCCCGAGCATCGCGCATGAGGACGTAATGAAAAAGGCTCTGGCCCGCGTCGAAGGGATGCGAAAGGGGAAGCGTGCTAAGACTTGAATGGCGGCCGTTGGCCGAGGAAGACCTGTTGGGTATTTTGGATTTTATCGGGGAAGACGATCCGGATGCTGCGTTAGCCTTGGTGTTGATGATTCGTGAAAAGGTGGAGGGGCTGAGGGCTCGTCCGAGGCTTTACCGGGTGGGGCGTGTTTCCGGAACAAGAGAGATGGTGGTGCATCACAACTACGTTGTCGTGTACAGCATTGATGCGGACGTGGTGGAGGTTCTGAGCGTGAAGCATGCCCGGCAACAGTGGCCGGACTGAGGCTGGATTCGGCTTCGCGCCCGCTGAACCTGAGTTTCCTCGATGAACCAAAGAAAGATTCTTCGTGGATGTCGCTTGCCGGCCCTAAGCGGCGCGCCAACGCTACACGGCATATCCGGCTGCTTTCAAGGCGCAACGGCCGGCCGCCGACTCGTTCCGTGAGCTGGTTACCAGCCCGCAACTAGAGTTGGCAACCACAGCGATGATGGTGTACCAAATGGAGTGCCGCCGCGAGCGGAGTTGGCACGAACAGCCCTTGGTTCTGAATCTCGGCGCGCAGGCGTCTGCTACATGTAAAATGGTGCCAGCATTCTCACTGGTGAATCTTTCTGTAACTTAAACCGACAATGATCTTGGAGTTTATTCAGGATCACGCTATTCAAATAATTTCTCTTGCTTGGCTTTTGTTTTTCATCGATTCCAGGCAACTTGCGACAGGAGAGGCAGCGTGCGGGAACATTTTTTTGAGTTTTTTCGCCCAACAAAGGCAGAGACCGCGGCACTTTGGAAGGACGCAGATTTCGTTTTTGATACAAATGTTTTGTTGAATTTGTATCGAATGAGCGCCGAAACTAGCAAGGAAATGAGGCAAATTTTAAATCGCATAAAAAATCGACTCTTTCTGCCTCATCAGGTTGGCGTGGAATTTTTTCGACACGCCGAGGAGGAGATTGCAGTTCAAGTCAATGCATTTGAATCAGTTAAGGCGCGCCTCAAAAAAATACCCGGTGATTTTGGAAAGGATTTGATTCGACACCCATGCATACCAATAAATGGTATTAAAGAGGCATTGGAGAAATGCGTTGCCGAGCAAATCGAAATTGTAAAAAAATCCCAGAATGAAAATCAAATAAATTTTCTTGTGCATGATGATCCAATCCTCTCGGAATTGACTTCTCTTTTTGAGGAATCGAGCGCGGGAGCAAGTTCCGCTGAGGAGGATGATGAAATAAATGACAAGGTGGAGGCGAGGGTTAAAGAGAATTTAGCCCCTTGCTACACAACTGTCCCGGCAAAAATTAATTCAGCAATTAATCCTCATCGAGGAGATGGCCGGGTATGGTTTCAAATTTTGAAGTATGCAGAAAAGAAGAAAAATCCAATCATCTTCGTGACTGGTGATCTGCAAGAAAACTGGTGGCGAATGGTTAAACTAGGAAACAACGAGAAGCCGATTGGGCCGCATTTTGCTCTCATTCGAGATGTGACATCGATCACGCAGAATAAATTTTGGATGTATACTCAAGAGCAATTTCTTGAAATGGCATCTGAATATCTCGGCGCGCCAGTTCAAACCAAAGGTATTGAAGAGGTTAGAAATATTACTGAAGGACTCAACCAACCAGGGAGTAGCGAGGTACCCGATGAGCCAAAACCTCAAGTAGCTGAGGTGGATTACCCTAGCAAATCGATCGCCAAATTGGAACAGCCGTTTGACGATGAAAATGGCTATTGCGAAGAGGAATCCACCGGTGATTCCCCGGAAGAATTCAGAAGTGATCAGGGTCCTGAAATTGATGGCGAGGCAAAGTAAATGGCTATTTTTGTAACGACTCAGACGCCCAAAAAATTGCTATCCGCTATAAAACAGGCAATTTCTGAGGAACATGTAACGACTTGGTCGCGTCATGGCGAGGATCACTTCACCCACTCCGCCGAGCAGTGGGCGCGGCGTGCTTGGTTTAAAGCTAGAATTGAAGAAAAGCGTATTGTCTTCAATATTGTGCCGCCAAAAGGAAAGATTGTATCGCGCGCCACTTACGGCATTTATCATGGGCGGTTTATAGAGATGCTTTTGAATCACTTCGATGAACAGTTTGAAAGCGCGTCTGCGACTGCAATGCCCACCGATAACGATCGAATTAGATCGCGCACGGCCACGAGCGAGTGAATTCACCTTTGTGGAATCGCGAGAAACGGGTAGTCTCATCAAAGTAGAGGAATAAGGGGCAATCGGCAATGAAATGTCGCAGCCCCGTCTCTTGAGAGCTGGCTTTTTTGTTGGGGCGCTGATCCGTAAACTTCTTCGCAAACCTCAATGCGTTTCCAATGAGTGGGTAATGCATGACTCCCTTGAACGTAGCATTGGGAATCTGCTGGGACTTGTGATATTACCGAAGCGCTTATCCTCGGTTATTGAATGACTGTTTGCTGGGTCGATCCGATGTCCGAACGTCCGTGCGACGGTACTGTTAATTGACGCTTCATGGCCGAACGTCGACAGTCAGCCCTGCGTTTTCTTCGGAAATCCGAGATGGGCCAAAAAAAAGCCCTGCGAGTGCAGGGCTTTCTCTTTGCCTAGTGGCTTTGCGCTGGCGTCGGATAGAACTGCTCGATCCAGCGCTTAACGCGTCGCCACAAGCGGCGAATTCTTTGGTGGGCGGTACTGGGATCGAACCAGTGACCCCTGCCGTGTGAAGGCAGTGCTCTACCGCTGAGCTAACCGCCCAAAGAAGAAAAGATTATGTCAGGAATTTTGGGGTCTGTAAAGCACTTTCTGCAAATATTTTTCAGATACCTGCACATACCTGCCAGCCGGTCGTGTGCTCAGCCTGCGAGCGCGGGTAGCGCGTCGATCGATGCACGTACGTAATCCGCGAAGCGCAGCGCCACCGGTTCGGTCGTGCCGCTGCGCTTCAGCGCGAGCGTGCGCGATTCGAGCGACGCATCCTTCAGCGGCCGGAACGCGAGCCGCTCGCTCTTCACCTGCTGCAGCACGCGCGGCACGAGCGCGATACCCATCCCGAACTCGATCATCGACAGGATCGTCTGCCACAGCCGTGCCTCGTGGCGGATCAGCGGGCTGAAGCCGGCATTCACGCATTGCGCGATGATCAGGTCGTGATAGTGGGGCGCCGCTTCGCGCGGAAACAGGATGAACGGTTCCGCGGCCAGCGCGGCGAGCGCGACCTGCTTGCGCTTCGCGAGCGGATGCGCGGCCGGCAGGCAGCACACGAACGGTTCCGCATAAACGGGCGTCGATTCGACCTCGGGCGGAAAGTGGCCCCAGTGCGCGTAGCCGAGATCGATCTGGCCGCGCTGGATCGCCTGCACCTGCGCCTGCGTATTCATTTCGCTGAGCACGACCTCGACACCGGGGTAGTCGGCTTCAAAGCGTCGCACCGCATCAGGGAGCCCGCGATACAGCATCGAATGAACGAAGCCGATCCGCAGCCGGCCCGCGAGACCGGACGCGGAGCGCACCGTCAGGCGTTCGGCTTCGGCCGCCTGCAGCAGCAGCCGGCGCGCTTCGCCGAGCAGCACCTCGCCCGCGTTGGTCAGAGCAACAGTCTTGTTGGTGCGCGAGAACAACTGCACGCCGAGCGCGTCCTCGAACTTGCGGATGTCGAAACTCAGCGCCGGTTGAGAGATGAACAGGCGCTTCGCCGCGCGCCCGAAATGCAGCTCCTCGGCGACCGCCACGAAGTAGCGCAACTGCCTCAGTTCCATGGGGTCTCCTCGCGGCGTCGGTATCGATAAGCGATATCTATCGTACCGGATAAATCCTGTATTGGACGCTTATCGATCGCGCGCCTACGCTCTGCGGAAGGCTTTGCACGGGACTGGTCGGGCGCCGCGGCGCCCCTTCCAGCCGACGTGCAGGCAACCCAGGAGACGCACGCATGAACGACACAGCTCGCACGCCGGACGCCGGCGCATCCAACATCCCCGACAGCCGGGGCATCAATTTCTTCACTGTCGATCCCGATCTCGGCGCGTTGCTGAAGCTGCATCTCGGCGATGCCCGCTATGCCGAACTCGAGCCGCGGCTGCACGCGCTCGGCGCACGCGTGTCGGGCGAGCTCGACGAATGGGCATCGCGCGCGGACAAGCACCCGCCCGTGCTCGAGCACCGCAACCGGCGCGGCGAGGCCGTGCAGCGGATCGACAAGGATCCCGCGTATGTCGCGCTCGAACGCGTCGCGTATGCCGAACTCGGTCTCGCGTCGCTGAGCCACGGGGCCGAATCGGTCCCGCCGCTCGTCAAGTACGCGCTGACGTTCCTGTTCGTGCAGGCGGAATTCGGGCTGTGCTGCCCGGTCAGCATGACCGATTCACTCACGCGCACGTTGCGCCGCTTCGGCGATCCGGCGCTCGTCGCGCGCTACCTGCCGATGCTTGCGTCGCGCGATTTCGACACGCTGTACCAGGGCGCGATGTTCATGACCGAGCAGGCGGCGGGTTCCGACGTCGGCCGGATCGCGACGCGGGCGACGCGCGAGACGGACGCGCAGGGCGAGACCGTCTGGCGGCTGACCGGCGACAAATGGTTCTGCTCGAACGCGGACGCCGATCTCGCGATGGTGCTCGCGCGGCCCGACGGCGCGCCGGACGGCATCAAGGGCCTCGCGCTGTTCCTGTTGCCGAAGACGCTGCCGGACGGCACGCGCAACCGCTACCGGATCGTGCGCCTGAAGGACAAGCTCGGTAGCCGTTCGATGGCGAGCGGCGAGATCGCGCTCGAGGGCGCGCAGGCGTACCTGATCGGCGAGATCGGCCGCGGCTTTCACCAGATGGCCGACATGATCAACATGTCGCGGCTGTCGAACGGCGTGCGCGCGGCGGGGCTGATGCGGCGCGCGCTGAACGAGGCGCTGCACGTCGCCGCGCATCGCGAGGCCTTCGGTCGCAAGCTGATCGAGATGCCGCTGATGCAGCGCCAGTTGCTGAAGATGCTGCTGCCGGCCGAGGCCGCGCGCGCGATGTTCATGCAGATCGCGCTGCTGCTGCCGCAGGCCGATGCGGGCGACGAGCAGGCCGCGCGCTGCGTGCGGATCCTGACGCCGCTGATCAAGTTCCGCGCGTGCCGCGATGCGCGGCGTGTGACCGGCGATGCGATGGAAGTGCGCGGCGGCACCGGCTACATCGAGGAATGGAGCGACGCGCGCGTCGTGCGCGATGCGCATCTCGGCTCGATCTGGGAGGGCACGAGCAACATCGTCGCGCTCGACGTCGCGCGGGCCGCGCAGCGCGAACAGGCGCTCA
>NZ_JAAGPB010000235.1:0-12838 GCF_017104585.1 Burkholderia sp. Ac-20392 | reverse complement strand
GGCCGCCGAGCATCTGCATCTGGTCGGCGACGATTTCGGTCGAGTAACGATCCTGGCCGTCCTGACCTTGCCACTTGCGCGTGCGGATGCGGCCTTCGATATAGACCGACGAACCCTTCTTCAGGTACTCGCTGACGATTTCCGCCAGACGACCGAAGAACGCGACGCGATGCCACTCGGTCATTTCCTTGAAATCGCCGCTTGCCTTGTCCTTGTAGCGGTCGGTCGTCGCGAGACGGATGTTCGCAACCGCGTCGCCGCTCGGCAGGTAACGGACTTCAGGATCGGCGCCGAGATTGCCGACGAGGATGACCTTGTTGACGGATGCCATGTGTTTCTCCAGTAAATTCGATGCCGGGCCGCCCGCTCATGCTGTCGGTACGGCCCGCCGGGCAAGCCGGCGAACGCCGCCGGTGCCTGCCCGAAATGAGTTCAGGCCTTGCGCGGCGGCGCTTTCATGCTGGCCGCGATTATAAGCCACGCGGCAACGAGCCCAGAACACGTGTAGAAGACCGTATTGGCGCCACCGTGCTTCAGCAGCCAGCCGCCCACGATGCCGCCGAGCGCGAGCCCGATCGACTGCGTGGTGTTGTAGACGCCCGTGGCCGCGCCCTTGCGCGAACCGGGCGCGAGCTTCGACACGAGTGACGGCTGCGACGCTTCCAGGATGTTGAAGCCGAGGAAGTAGACGAAAAGGACCGCTGCCACAATCAGGATGGTATGCGGCGCGCTGCCCAGCAGCAATTGGCCGATCAGGATAGCCAGGATGCCGCCGAGCAGCACCGGCTTCATCTTGCCCCGTTTTTCCGCGACGATGATCGCCGGGACCATCATCACGAACGCGAGCCCCATCACCGGCAGGTAGACCTTCCAGTGCGAGGCGACCGGCAGGCCGCCATCGACGAGCAGGCGCGGCACGACGAGGAACAGCGCCGTCTGCGTCGCGTGCAGCACCAGCACGCCGAAGTTCAGGCGCAGCAGCTCGACGTTGTGCAGCACCTCGGCGAACGGCGCGGGCACGTGCACGGGCTTCGCCGCGTCGGGCACGATCCACAGCACGACGCCGATCGCGAGGATCGACAGCACGCCGACGATCGCGAACAGCCCGCTCATCCCGACCCAGTGGAACACGATCGGCGCACCGACGATCGCGACCGCGAACGACACGCCGATCGAGCCGCCGACCATCGCCATCGCCTTCGTGCGGTTCTGCTCGGAGGTCAGGTCGGCGATGAACGCGAGCACCGCGGACGACACCGCGCCCATCCCCTGGATCACGCGGCCGACGATGATCCACGTGATGTCGTGCGCGGACGCGGCGACGAAGCTGCCGATCGCGAAGATCACGAGACCGGTGGCGATCACCGGCTTGCGGCCGAACTTGTCGGACGCCCAGCCGTAGAAGATATAGAACAGCGACTGCGTGACGCCGTAGGCCCCGAGCGCGATACCGACGAGCAGCACGTTGTCGCCGCCCGGGATGGTTTTCGCGTAGACCGAGAACACCGGCATGATCATGAACAGGCCGAGCATGCGCAGCGCGAAGATCGCCGCGAGCGACGTGGTCGCGCGCAATTCGGGCGCAGTCATGCGGGAAGACGTGGCAGACGGATTGGACATCGGGAATGAATTTCGAATGATCGGAATGTCCGCCCGACACCGGGCGGCGGAAGATCAGGACCAGCGGCCCGGGAGGCTTGGCCGGCAACACGTCGGGGCAGGATTCAGGCAGCCCGCAGGCCGCCCGGAACCGCGCGGCGCGGCCGCTTTCCCGGCGCAGGCGCCATCTTGCTGCCACCTGCTGCTAAGGCTGGGGGCCCCAAACGACGGCCTCGAAAAGCCGTTATAGTAGCAGGTTTGGTTCCCTCCATTTTCGCCAGGTTCATGGAACAGATCCGCATCCGTGGGGCTCGTACCCACAACCTGAAAAACGTCAATCTCGACCTGCCGCGCCACAAGCTGATCGTGATTACCGGGTTGTCCGGGTCGGGCAAGTCGTCGCTCGCGTTCGATACCCTTTATGCCGAGGGCCAGCGCCGCTACGTCGAAAGCCTGTCCGCGTATGCCCGCCAGTTCCTGCAGCTGATGGAGAAACCCGACGTCGACCTGATCGAAGGCCTGTCGCCGGCGATCTCGATCGAGCAGAAGGCGACGTCCCACAACCCGCGTTCGACCGTCGGCACGGTCACGGAAATCCACGACTACCTGCGACTTTTGTTCGCACGTGTCGGGACGCCGTACTGCCCCGACCACGACATCCCGCTGGAAGCGCAGAGCGTGTCGCAGATGGTCGATGCGGCGCTCGCGCTGCCCGAGGAAACCAAGCTGATGATCCTCGCGCCCGTCGTCGCGAACCGCAAGGGCGAGCACGCCGAGCTGTTCGAGGACATGCAGGCGCAGGGTTTCGTGCGCTTTCGCGTGCGCTCGGGCGGCGGTACCGCGAACGAAGGCGTCGCGAAGATCTACGAGGTCGAGTCGCTGCCGAAGCTGAAGAAGAACGACAAGCACACGATCGACGTCGTCGTCGACCGACTGAAGGTGCGCCCGGACATGAAGCAGCGCCTCGCCGAGTCGTTCGAGACGGCGCTGCGCCTCGCCGACGGTCGCGCGATCGCGCTCGAAATGGATACCGACCACGAGCACCTGTTCAGCTCGAAGTTCGCGTGCCCGATCTGCTCGTACTCGCTGCAGGAGCTCGAGCCGCGCCTGTTCTCGTTCAACAACCCGATGGGCGCGTGCCCGGAATGCGACGGCCTCGGCCAGATCACGTTCTTCGACCCGAAGCGGGTCGTCGCGCACCCGTCGCTGTCGCTCGCCGCCGGCGCCGTGAAGGGCTGGGACCGCCGCAACCAGTTCTATTTCCAGATGCTGCAGAGTCTCGCGGCGTTCTACGAATTCGACATCGACGCCGCATTCGAGGATCTGCCGGAAAAGATCCGGAAGGTGCTGCTGTTCGGCTCGGGCAAGCAGACGATCCCGTTCTCGTACATCAACGAGCGCGGCCGCACGACGATCCGCGAGCATGTGTTCGAAGGGATCATCCCGAACCTCGAGCGCCGCTACCGCGAGACCGATTCGGTCGCGGTGCGGGAAGAACTCTCGAAGTACCAGAACAACCAGCCTTGCCCGTCCTGCGACGGCACGCGCCTGCGCCGCGAAGCGCGCCACGTGCGGATCGGCACGGGCGACTACGCGCGCGGCATCTTTGAAATCAGCGGCTGGCCGCTGCGCGACGCACTCGGCTATTTCGACGGCCTGACGCTCGAAGGCGCGAAACGCGAGATCGCCGACAAGGTGATCAAGGAAATCGTCGCTCGCCTCACCTTTCTGAACAACGTCGGCCTCGACTACCTGTCGCTCGAGCGCAGCGCCGAAACCCTGTCGGGCGGCGAGGCGCAGCGCATCCGGCTCGCGTCGCAGATCGGCTCGGGCCTCACGGGCGTGATGTACGTGCTCGACGAGCCGTCGATCGGCCTGCACCAGCGCGACAACGACCGCCTGATCTCGACCCTCAAGCATCTGCGCGACCTCGGCAACTCGGTGATCGTCGTCGAGCACGACGAGGACATGATCCGCACGGCCGACTACGTCGTCGACATGGGCCCGGGCGCCGGCGAGCACGGCGGCGTGATCGTGGCCGAGGGCACGCCGAAGCAGGTGCAGTCGAACCCGCAGTCGCTCACCGGCCAGTACCTGGTCGGCAAGCGCACGATCGAGTACCCGGACGAGCGGCTCGCCCCCGATCCCGAGCGGATGCTGCGCATCGTCGACGCGCACGGCAACAACCTGAAGCATGTCGATCTGGAGCTGCCCGTCGGCCTGCTGACCTGCATCACCGGCGTGTCGGGTTCCGGCAAGTCGACGCTGATCAACGACACGCTGTATCACGCGGTCGCGCGCCACCTGTACGGTTCGTCGGCCGAGCCGGCGCCGCACGAGGCGATCGAGGGTCTCGAGCACTTCGACAAGGTGATCAACGTCGACCAGTCGCCGATCGGGCGCACGCCGCGCTCGAACCCGGCCACCTACACCGGCCTGTTCACGCCGATCCGCGAGCTGTTCTCGGGCGTGCCGACCTCGAAGGAGCGCGGCTACGATCCGGGCCGCTTCTCGTTCAACGTGAAGGGCGGCCGCTGCGAATCGTGCCAGGGCGACGGCGTGCTGAAGGTGGAAATGCACTTCCTGCCGGACGTCTACGTGCCGTGCGACGTGTGCCACGGCAAGCGCTACAACCGCGAAACGCTCGAAGTGCAGTACAAGGGCAAGAACATCAGCGAAGTGCTCGACATGACCGTCGAGCATGCGTACGCGTTCTTCAGCGCGGTGCCGGTCATCGCGCGCAAGCTGAAGACGCTGCTCGACGTCGGCCTCGGCTACATCCGCCTCGGCCAGTCGGCCACGACGCTGTCGGGCGGCGAGGCGCAGCGCGTGAAGCTGTCGCTCGAGCTCTCCAAGCGCGACACCGGCCGCACGCTGTACATCCTCGACGAGCCGACCACCGGCCTGCACTTCCACGACATCGCACTGCTGCTGGAAGTGATCCACCGGCTGCGCGACCAGGGCAACACGGTCGTGATCATCGAGCACAACCTCGACGTGATCAAGACGGCCGACTGGGTGATCGACCTCGGCCCCGAAGGCGGTGCCGGTGGCGGCCAGATCATCGCGCAGGGCACGCCCGAGCAGGTCGCGAAGACGAAGGCGAGCTTTACCGGCAAGTACCTCGCACCGCTGCTCAAGCGCCCGACCCGCAAGGTCGCGGCGGGCTGACGCTTCCCGCGCCGGCCCTCTCCTCCCGCGCGCGGCCGCCCGGCCGCGCGCGCCCGATCTGCCCCCCTCTCGTTTTCCCTTCTGCGTTTACACCATGCGCCAAACGGCCCCGTTGCGGACCATAATGGCGGCTATACTTTACGGTCGTAAGGTTCGCCGTACGCACCAATCCGGTGCGGCGCCGGGCGAACACGGCTCTGCCTCGCATTCCGCGGCATGACACACGAACGACAGGAATCCACGATGGAGAAGCAACCAGACTCGTCTCGCGATGCGCAGAATCGCGAACCGCACCTGCGCAGTGTGCGGCTGACGAGCGATTTCAGCCTGCCGAAGCTGTCGGCACTCGAGATCGGCAGCTATGTGTTCGCGATCCTTGCCATGTGGCTCGTGATCGAACTCAAGCTGCTCGGCGGGCTGCTGGCCGGCCTGCTCGTCTACCAGCTGATCCACACGATCGCCCCCGTGATCGAACGCCACACCACCAGCATGCGCGCGCGCTGGGTCGCCGTCGTGCTGCTGGCGATCGCGATCGTCGGCGGGCTGACGGGCCTGACGATCGGCATCATCGAACACTTCGAGCACACGGTGCCGAACCTGCAAAGCCTGCTCGGCCAGCTGATGCAGATCGTCGAGCAGACCCGTGCACGCACGCCAACCTGGATCGCGAACCTGCTGCCGGTCGACGTCGAGCAGATGAAGGCGAAGGCCACCGTGCTGATGCACACGCACATGGACCAGCTCCAGCAAAGCGGCAAGAGCGTCGCGCGCGGTTTCGGCCATGTGCTGTTCGGGATGATCATCGGCGCGATGATCGCGATCGGCGTCGAGCACGGCAAGGTGCGCCGGCCGCTGTCCACGGCGCTCGTCACGCGCGTGTCGCGCTTCTCCGACGCATTCCGCCGGATCGTGTTCGCGCAGATCAAGATCTCCGCGATCAACGCGGTGTTCACCGGCATCTACCTGCTCGTCGCGCTGCCGATCTTCCACGAGCGGCTGCCGCTATCGAAAACGCTCGTGCTCGTCACGTTCATCGTCGGCCTGCTGCCCGTGATCGGCAACCTGATCTCGAACACGCTGATCGTCGCCGTGTCGATGTCGGTCAGCATGGGCACTGCGATCGCGTCGCTGGCGTTCCTCGTGATCATCCACAAGCTCGAATACTTCCTGAACGCGAAGATCATCGGCGGCCAGATCGAGTCGCGCGCATGGGAGTTGCTGCTCGCGATGCTGATCATGGAAGCCGCATTCGGGCTGCCGGGCGTGATCGCCGCACCGATCTTCTATGCGTACCTGAAGCGCGAGCTGTACCTGCTGCGGCTGATCTGAAGCAGCCCGCGCATTAAAAGCGATAAAAAAACGCCGCGCCCCGTGAAGGGCGCGGCGTTTTTGCTTGTGGGAGCCGGTTTGTCCGGCGCCCGACGAATCAGCGGAACACGACCGTCTTCGTCCCGTTCAGCACGATCCGGTGCTCGACGTGCCACTTCACCGCGCGCGCAAGCGTCACGCATTCGACGTCGCGGCCGATCGCGGTCAGCTGGTCGGGCGTCATGCTGTGGTCGACGCGCTCGACTTCCTGCTCGATGATCGGGCCTTCGTCGAGATCGGTCGTCACGTAGTGCGCGGTCGCACCGATCAGCTTCACGCCGCGGTCGAACGCCTGGTAGTAAGGCTTCGCGCCCTTGAAGCTCGGCAGGAACGAATGGTGGATGTTGATCGCGCGGCCGGCGAGCTGCTTGCACATGTTCGGCGACAGGATCTGCATGTAGCGCGCGAGCACGACGAGATCCGCCTGGTGCTCGTCGATCACTTCCAGCACGCGCGCTTCCTGCGCGGCCTTCGCGGCATCGGACGAACCGCCGATCAGCGGGAAGTGATGGAACGGAATGTTGTAGCTCGCGGCGAGCTGGTAGAACTCCTTGTGGTTCGACACGATCGCCGGAATCTCGATCGGCAGCTGGCCGGTGCGATAGCGGAACAGCAGGTCGTTCAGACAGTGGCCGATCTTCGACACCATGATCACGACGCGCGGCTTCACGGCCGCGTCATGCAGCTCCCAGCGCATCGCGAACTGCTCGGCGAGCGGCGCGAACTCCCGGCGCAGCGTGTCGAGCGCCGTCGCGGCATCCGCGCCGCCGCCATCCTGCTCGAAGTGCACGCGCATGAAGAATTCGCTGGTGCGGCTGTCGCCGAACTGAGCCGAATCGAGGATGTTGTTGCTGCGCTCGAACAGGAAGCCCGAAACCGCATGGACGATGCCGTGCCGGTCGGGGCACGACAGTTTCAAGATAAAGCTGTGATCGGTCGGCATGACCGCTACTCCCTTCGTTTCCGTATTCGTCAAATTGCCCGTTCGCGCCGCCAGGCTGCGTGCGCGGCACGCGTCACGCGGCCGGTGCGAACAGTGCGTCGATGCCTGCCGCGTCGGCCGCCGGGATCCAGCGGTGGCGCAGCAGCGTGTCGAGCGTCGCGAGGCTTGCATCCATCGTCGCGCGGCCGGCGCGCAGCCAGCCGATCACCTCGGGCACGCCGGCCAGCAGGTGCTCGGCCACTTCGCCGTCCTGGTTGCGCGGCGCGAAATCGCGCGGCAGCGGCAGGTCGTACACGAAGATCAGTTCGGATTGCGTGCCTTCCGGCAGCGAGTTCAGCACCTGCACAGCGCGACCCGCGATCGCGCGCGCGGCCAGTTCAGGCGGAATGCCGGCTTCTTCCCAACATTCCTTCGCGAGCGTCTCGTGAACGCCCAGGCCCCAGCCGATCCCGCCCGCGACGACGTTGTCGAGCATGCCGGGGTCGGTTGCCTTGGTCTCGCTGCGGCGGCCGAGCCACATCTGCGGGACAGTCGCGGCGGACGGCTCGCCCGGCGCAACCGCACATTCTACGATGCCGTTCAGATGCACCGCGTAAGTCTGCGTACCGAAGAAGCGCGACGCGGCGCGCTCGATGTACGCGAGCGGCGGATCGTCGAAGCGGTTGCGGATCGCGTAGATCTCGTCGCGCCAGCCGGGAATCGCGCCTTCGGCCGCGAGCGCGCCGATCGCGCTCGCCAGCGCCATGCTGCGTGCGTCGACCGAGTCGTAGCGCGCCGACAGCACGACGTGCGCATCGGTCAGCTCGAACACGTCGGGCCAGCGGGCGAGCATCGCGACGTCCTGGCGGCGCACCCAGCCGACCGCCTGGCCGGCAATCTCGAAACGCAGGTGCGCGGCCGGATCGAAGCGACGCGCGGCCGCAATGCACGGAAACGTCATCGCGCTCAGTCCTTCAGCGCGACGCGGATGCCGATCGCGATGAACGTCGCACCGGCGATCCGGTCGAGCCACACGCCAACCTTCGGGCGGCGCTTCAGCCACGCGCCGATCATGCCCGCACCGACGCCGAACAGCGAAAAGACCGCGGCCGTCTGCAGCATGAACAGCGCGCCGAGTTCGAACATCTGCAGCGTCACGCTCTGCGCGCCGTGCGGATCGACGAACTGCGGCAGGAACACGACGAAGAACAACGTGACCTTCGGGTTCATCAGGTTGCCGATCACGCTCTGGCGGAAGATCGTGCCGAGCGGCTGCGGCGGACGCTCATGCGCATTCGCGAGGCCCTGGCTGCGCAGCGCCTTGATGCCGATCCATACGAGGTACGCGGCGCCCGCGAGCTTCAGGATCTGGAACGCGACCGGCGACGAACGCAGCACGGCCGCGACGCCGAGCGCCGCGAGCGTCGTGTGGAACAGGATCCCGGCCGTGAAGCCGAGCGCGGCGACGAAGCCGGCCGCGCGGCCCTGCGAGATGCCGCGTGCGAGCACCTGCAGGTTGTCGGGACCCGGCGCGAACGTGATCGCGATCGACGTGGCGAGAAACAGCATGAAGTTGGGCATCGTGACCTCGCTGCGTAACGTGGAAACTCAGACGGGCCGGCGTTCAGTGGCCGGCGAATTCGGTAACGGTATAAACCGGCAGTCCCGCGTTGCGCAGCAGCGCCGAGCCGCCGAGATCGGGCAGGTCGATGATCGCCGCGCCTTCGACGACTTCCGCGCCGAGCCGCTGCAGGAGGTTGCGCCCCGCCATCATCGTGCCGCCGGTCGCGATCAGGTCGTCCATGATGATCACGCGGTCGCCGGGGCGGCACGCGTCTTCATGGATCTCGACCGTCGCGCTGCCGTATTCGAGGTCGTACGATTCCGAGCGTGTCTTGTACGGCAGCTTGCCGACCTTGCGGATCGGCACGAAGCCGACGCTCAGTTCGTACGCGACGATCGGCGCGATGATGAAGCCGCGCGCGTCGAGGCCCGCGACGTAGTCGAGCTTCGCATCGACATAGCGCTCGACGAACAGGTCGACGAGGATGCGCAGCGCCTTCGGGCTCTGCAGCAGCGTCGTGATGTCGCGGAACATCACGCCCGGCTGCGGCCAGTCGGGCACCGTGCGGATCTGGCTGTGGATGAAGGCGACCGGATCGAGCGGTGCGCCCGACGACGAATGCGGCATGAAACTCTCCGAAAAAAACGGTGCGCGAAGATCGGGCACCGTTTCGAATAAATACGGGTCAGGTTATCAAACCAAGCGCGGCTCAGGCAGCCGCGGCTGGCGGATCGCGCCGATGGCGCGACAGCCGCTCCTCCGCGAGCGCGAGCGCCTCGGGCAGCCCGCGCAGCACGACGATGTCGCTCGCGCGCAGCTTGGTTTGCGGATCGGGTTCGACGCCGCGGATGCCGTGCCGGCGAATCGCCGTGACTTCGAGCCCGAGTGCATACAGCCCCAGTTCTTCCAGCGAACGCCCGACCGCGTCCGCGCGCGCATCGACCGGCACCGATTGTAGCCGCACCTGCTCGTGGTCGTCGTCGTCCGCGTCGTCCGCGCCGCGGAAATAGCCGCGCAGCAGGCTGTAGCGTTCGTCGCGCATTTCCTCGACGCGCCGCACGACCTTGCGCATCGGCACGCCGACCAGCACCAGCGTGTGCGATGCGAGCATCAGGCTGCCCTCGACGATTTCCGGAATCACCTCGGTCGCGCCCGCCGCGAGCAGCTTCTCGAGATCGGCGTCGTCGACGGTACGCACGATCGCGGGCAGCGTCGGCTCGAGTTCGTGCACGTGATGCAGCACGCGCAGCGCGGACGGCGTGTTCGCATAGGTGATCGCCACCGCCGCCGCGCGGTGGATACCGGCCGCGAGCAGCGACTCGCGGCGCGCCGCGTCACCGAACACGACCGATTCGCCGGCCGCCGCGGCCGCGCTCACGCGATCGGGGTCGAGGTCGAGCGCGACGTACGAGATGCCTTCCTGTTCGAGCATCCGCGCCAGGTTCTGGCCCGCGCGGCCGTAGCCGCAGATGATCACGTGGCCGCGCTGCTTGAGGCTTTGCGTCGCGATCCGCGTCATCTGCAGCGACTGCTGCATCCATTCGGTCGACGACAGCCGCATCACGATCCGGTCGGCGTTCTGGATCAGGAACGGCGCCGCGAGCATCGACAGCAGCATCGACGCGAGGATCGCCTGCAGCAGCGTCGAATCGACGAGATGGCGGTCGAGGATCAGGTTCAACAGCACGAAGCCGAATTCGCCGGCCTGCGCGAGCCCGATGCCGGTGCGCATCGCGACGCCCGGTGTCGCGCCGAACAGCCGCGCGAGCCCGGCGATCATCGTCCCCTTGAACAGGATCTGCCCGACGAAGAAACCGAGCACGAGGAACGGGTGCTCCCAGATCACGCGCGGATCGAGCAGCATCCCGGTCGTCACGAAGAACAGGCCGAGCAGCACGTCGCGGAACGGCTTGATGTCCTCCTCCACCTGATGGCGGAACGGCGTCTCGGAGATCAGCATCCCCGCGATGAATGCGCCGAGCGCGAGCGACAGGCCGAAGCGGTCGGTGATGAACGCGGCGCCGAGCGTGACGAGCAGCAGGTTCAGCACGAACAGTTCCTGCGAACGGCGCCGCGCGACGACGTTGAGCCAGCGCGTCATGAAGCGCTGGCCGATGACCAGCAGCAGCGTGAGCGCGATCACGATCTTGACGGCCGCGAAGCCGAGCGTGATTGCGAGGTCTTTCGACGATTCGGCGCCGAACGCGGCGATCACGATCAGCAGCGGCACCACCGCGAGATCCTGGAACAGCAGCACGCCGAAGATGTTGCGGCCATGCTCGGTCTCGATCTCGAGCCGCTCGGCGAGCATCTTCGACACGATCGCCGTCGACGACATCGCGAGCGCGCCGCCGAGTGCGATGCTGCCCTGCCACGTGATGTGCACCCAATGTTCGAACAGCGCGCCCAGCACGAGCGCGAGCACGAGCGTCGCGACGACCTGCAGCAACCCGAGCCCGAATACGAGCCGCTGCATCGACCTCAGCTTCGCCAGCGAGAATTCGAGGCCGATCGAAAACATCAGGAACACCACGCCGAATTCCGCAAGGTGCTCGGCCCGCTCCAGGTCTGCCGCGATGCCGAACGCATGCGGGCCGACCAGGATGCCGACGGTCAGGTAGCCGAGCATCGGCGGCAGGTTCAACGAGCGGAATACGACGACGCCCACCACTGAGGCCAGCAGCAGCAGCAGGGTCATTTCGAGCGGGGAAATCACGGGCGAAGCGTCCTCGTTCGTCGGGGCCACGGCAATGCGGGCGCGGGTGGTGGCGGTGGTCAGGCGACCTCGGACGAGTCCGAAGGCCCGGCGCGGCGAACAAACGCCTTTGCTATACTCCGCGCATGATAGCGAAAATCAATGATGATCGGGCGCTCGCGCTCGCCCGCGACGTGCTCGACATCGAGGCGGACGCCGTGCGCGCGCTGCGCGACCAGCTCGACGGCGGCTTCGTCCAGGCCGTCGCGCTGCTGCTCGGCTGCCGCGGCCGCGTGGTGGTGTCCGGTATCGGCAAATCGGGGCATATCGCCCGCAAGATCGCGGCCACGCTGGCCAGCACCGGTACGCCGGCCTTCTTCGTCCACCCTGCCGAGGCCAGCCACGGCGACCTCGGGATGGTCACCTCCGACGACGTCTTCATCGGCATCTCCTATTCCGGCGAATCCGAAGAACTCGTGGCGATCCTGCCGCTCGTGAAGCGGATCGGCGCGAAGCTGATCGCGATCACGGGCCGTGCGGAATCGAGCCTCGGCACGCTCGCCGACGTGAACCTGAACGCCGCGGTCTCGAAGGAGGCCTGCCCGATGAACCTCGCGCCCACCGCGAGCACGACCGCCGCGCTCGCGCTCGGCGACGCGCTCGCCGTGGCGGTGCTCGACGCGCGTGGCTTCGGCTCGGAAGATTTCGCGCGCTCGCACCCGGGCGGCGCACTCGGCCGGCGTCTGCTCACCTACGTGCGCGACGTGATGCGCTCGGGCGACGACGTCCCGTCCGTCGGGCTCGACGCGACGCTGTCGGACGCCCTGTTCCAGATCACCGCGAAGCGCCTCGGCATGACCGCCGTGGTCGACGCCGACGGCAAGGTCGCGGGCATCTTCACGGACGGCGACCTGCGCCGCGTGCTCGCGCGCGACGGCGACTTCCGCACGCTGCCGATCACCGACGTGATGACACGCGCCCCGCGCACGGTTGCACCGGATCACCTGGCGGTCGAAGCCGTGGAACTGATGGAGCGCCACCGGATCAACCAGATGCTGGTGGTCGATGCCGACGGCGTGCTGATCGGCGCGCTGAACATGCACGACCTGTTTTCGAAGAAGGTGATCTGATGAGCGCAGCGCTGACTGCGGCCGAACGCGCGAGCCGCGTGAAGCTGATGATTTTCGACGTCGACGGCGTGCTGACCGACGGCGGCCTGCTGTTTACCGCGGCCGGCGACACGATGAAGTCGTTCAATTCGCTCGACGGCCACGGCGTGAAGCTGCTCGGCGAAGCCGGCATCGCGACCGCGATCATCACGGGCCGCCGCTCGGAGATCGTCGCGGCGCGCGCGAAGGAAATGAAGATCGCGCACCTGTTCCAGGGCGTCGAGAACAAGCTCACCGTGTTCAACGACCTGATCGCCTCGCTCGGCCTCGCCGCCGACCAGTGCGGCTACATGGGCGACGACTGGCCCGACCTGCCCGTGATGCTGCGCTGCGGCTTCGCGACTGCCCCA
>NZ_JAAGPB010000234.1:0-12948 GCF_017104585.1 Burkholderia sp. Ac-20392 | reverse complement strand
CCGCCGAGCAGCGAGCCGTTCGCGGCGTTGACGATCGCGTCGACATCGAGCGTCGTGATGTCGACGACCTGCGCATCGAGCGTGGTGGAATGGATCTGCAGCATGACAACCTCCCGGAACGCCGGAGACTGTTCAAGCGTAGCGCGCTTTGACGCCGCGCGCCCGAGGCAAACACGGCGCCAGGCGGCGCCGGGTCAAACTACTCGGCGCGTGCGTCGCGCCGCAGCAGGCCGCTGACGGCATCGCGCGGTGCGATGCCGTCGAACAGCACGCCGCACACGGCTTCGGTGATCGGCATTTCGATCGACTGCGCGCGTGCGATGGCCAGCACGGCCTGCGCGCAGCGCACGCCTTCGGCCACGTGGCCGAGCGCACCGAGGATGTCGTTCAGCGTGCGGCCGGCCGCCAGTTGCAGGCCGACCGTGCGATTGCGCGACAGGTCGCCCGTGGCGGTGAGGATCAGGTCGCCCAGGCCCGTGAGGCCCGTGAAGGTTTCCGCACGGCCGCCGAGCGCGACGCCGAGGCGCGACATTTCAGCGAGGCCGCGCGTAATCAGCGCGGCGCGCGCGTTCAGCCCGAGACCGAGGCCGTCGGCGATGCCGGTCGCGATCGCGAGCACGTTCTTCACCGCGCCGCCGACCTCGACGCCGACCACGTCGTCGCCCGTATAGATCCGCATCGCGCCATGATGGAACGCGGCGAGCGTACGCTCGCGGCATTCGGCGGACGTGCTCGCCACCGTCAGCGCGACGGGCAGCGACTGCCCGACTTCGCGGGCGAAGCTCGGCCCCGACAGCACGCCGTTGCTGTGCTGTTCGGGCAACTCGGCCGCGATCACCTGATGCGGCAGCAGATGCGTGTCGGCCTCGAAGCCCTTGCAGACCCAGACGACATGCGCGGGCACGCAGCCTGCGTCGCGCATCGCGTGACACAGCGTGCGCAGCCCGGCCACGGGCGCGGCGATCACGCACAGTGCGTCGTCCGCGGCGCCATGCGCGAGCGCGGCGCCGAGATCGGCGTCGTAGCGCAACGCGTCAGGCAGCGCGATGCCGTCCAGATAGCGGGAATTTTCGTGCCGGGCCTGCAGCCCGGCGATGAGCGCGGCGTCGCGCGCCCACAGAAGCGTATCGTGCCGCGCGGCCAGATGGCCCGCGAGCGCGGTGCCCCAGGCACCGGCGCCGAGAACGGCTACTTTCATACCCAGCACCGGTCCTCCGAGTAAAACGTCAGTTCAGCGTCGTGCCGTTCGGTGCGCCTGCTGCGGCACCGGCCTGCTGCTGAAGCTGCGCGAGGCGCTGTTCGTACAGTGCCTGGAAGTTGATTTCCGCCAGGTGGATCGGCGGGAAGCCCGCGCGCGTGATCGCGTCGGCGATGTTCGAACGCAGGTACGGGAACAGGATCGTCGGGCAAGCGATGCCGACGAGCGGGTCGAGCTGTTCGTCCGGAATGTTGCGGATGTCGAAAATGCCGGCCTGCTTCGCTTCGATCAGGAACGCGACCTTGTCCTTCACCTTCGCGGTGACGGTGCCCGACACGACGACTTCGAACACGCTTTCCGCGAGGCGGTCGGCCTTGACGTCGACTTCGACTTCAACCGACGGCATGTCCTGCTCGAGGAAGATCGCCGGCGAATTCGGCTGCTCGAGCGACATATCCTTCAGGTAGACGCGCTGGATGTTGAAGAACGGTTGGTTTTCGACGTCGGACATGGTGTATCCCTAAAAGTGGTGACGGGGCGGCCCGGCTTCTCGCCGGCCGCCACGGATGATTCCTGCGCGCCCAAGCCGCGGCGCGGCCGGCGGCCATTCTGCCCTAATCAGGCCGCTTGCAGAAGCGGTACGAGCCCGCCTTCGCGGTCGAGCTTCGACAGATCGTCGTAACCGCCGACGTGCGTGTCGCCGATATAGATCTGCGGCACCGTGCGGCGCCCCGTGCGCGTCATCATTTCGTCGCGGCGGGCCGGATCGCGGTCGATCAGCACCTTCTCGATCTGCTCGACACCGCGCAGCTTCAGCAGGCGCTCGGCCTGGATGCAATACGGACACACCTGCGTGCTGTACATCAAAACCTTGTTCACTTCGCCACTCCTTGTTTGACGACCGGCATCCCGGCCTGCTGCCAGGCGGCCACGCCGCCCTCGAGCACGTGCACCTCGGCGTAGCCCGCCGCCTCGACCTCGCGCGCCGCCTTCTGCGACTGCTGGCCGTTCTGGCAGACGAGCAGCACCGGGGTGCTCTTGTTCTTCGCGACTTGCGCGATCTTCGTGCCGATCTCGCCCGCCGCCACCTGACGTGCCGACGGCAGGTGGCCGGCAGCGAAATCGGATGCGGCGCGCACGTCGATCACGACCGCGTTGCGGCGATTGATGAGTTGCGTCGCCTCTGCGGCGGACAGGCCGCCGCGGCCGCGGCGCAGCGCGGGCCAGGCCAGCAGGCCGCCGGATACCACCAGGATCGCGATAAGGGCCAGGTTGGTGTAATCGGTAAAGAACGTCACGGAATTCCGCCGGAAAAAGAGAAATCGGATGAGGACAATCCCGCCATTATAAAATAACCGTCTTGCGCGATGGCGGGCCCGGGTCGGGTCCTGCGCGACGCGCCACAGCTTCCTTCACTACCGACCGCAAGATCCATGTACAAACTCGTTCTCATCCGCCACGGCGAATCGACGTGGAACAAGGAAAACCGCTTCACCGGCTGGGTCGACGTCGACCTGACCGAACAGGGTCGCAACGAGGCCTATCAGGCCGGCGAATTGCTCAAGGAGGCCGGCTACACGTTCGACATCGCGTACACGTCGGTGCTCAAGCGCGCGATCCGCACGCTGTGGCACGTGCAGGACAAGATGGACCTCATGTACCTGCCGGTCGTCCACTCGTGGCGCCTGAACGAGCGCCACTACGGCGCGCTGTCGGGCCTGAACAAGGCCGAAACGGCCGCGAAGTTCGGCGACGACCAGGTGCTCGTGTGGCGCCGCAGCTACGACACGCCGCCGCCCGCGCTCGAATCGACCGACGAACGCGCGCCGTTCAACGACCCGCGCTATGCGAAGGTGCCGCGCGAGCAGCTGCCGCTCACCGAGTGCCTGAAGGACACGGTCGCGCGCGTACTGCCGCTGTGGAACGAGTCGATCGCCCCGGCGGTCCGCGCCGGCAAGCAGGTGCTGATCGCCGCGCACGGCAACTCGCTGCGCGCACTGATCAAGTACCTCGACGGCATCTCGGACAGCGACATCGTCGGCCTGAACATCCCGAACGGCGTGCCGCTCGTGTATGAACTCGACGAGAACCTCAAGCCGATCAAGCACTATTACCTCGGCGACCAGGACGCGATCGCGCAGGCGCAAGCCGCCGTCGCGAAGCAGGGCAAGGCGGGCTGACGCCCGTCGGCCGGGTGAGCCGGGCGGGCCGCGTCCGGTCCGGCCCGCCCGGCCCCTGCCCCGGCCCTTGGCCGGCGCACCGCGCGAACCTTCGCGGCGCCGGCGCTGTCGAAACCGCTTTCGAACCCGCAGCGCGTGCGGCGGTGCCCCGCCAGGCCGGCTCCGGGCCCTTTTCGACGCTTTTCGCGCCGTTCCACTGAGTTATCGGACGAACAGTTATACTTGTCCGCTACATCATCCCCGCTACCGCCACGCGCTTCCCGACCGCACCAGATCTCTATGCGAATGAAATTGAAGAACATCGGCCTGATTGCCGCGGGCCTCGCCACGGGCGTGTTCGCCACGCTGCAGGTTTCCGCATCGGCCGAGCAGACCGCCACGGCGCCGCTTCCCCTCGACCAGCTCCGCCTGTTCGCGGAAGTTTTCGGACAGATCAAGCGCGAGTACGTCGAACCGGTCGACGACAAGAAGCTGCTGACGGCCGCGATCAAGGGCATGGTGTCGAGCCTCGACCCGCACTCGTCGTTCCTCGACAAGACCGACTATGACGAGCTGCAGGAGCAGACGAAGGGCCGCTTCGCGGGTCTCGGCATCGAGATCTCGCAGGAAGACGGCCTCGTCAAGGTGATCTCGCCGATCGAAGACACCCCCGCGTTCCGCGCCGGCATCCGTCCGGGCGACCTGATCACCCGCATCAACGACAAGCCGGTGCGCGGCATGACGCTCGACAAGGCCGTCAAGCAGATGCGCGGCGAGCCGGGCACCAAGGTCACGCTGACGATCTTCCGCAAGAGCGACGACCGCACGTTCCCGGTCACGGTCACGCGCGCGATCATCAAGGTCCAGAGCGTGAAGATGAAGATCCTCGATCCGGGCTACGCGTATGTCCGCATCACGAGCTTCCAGGAGCGCACGACGCCCGATCTCGCCCAGAAGCTGCAGGACATCGCGCGCCAGCAGCCGAACCTGAAGGGCCTCGTCCTCGACCTGCGCAACAACGGCGGCGGCCTGCTGCAGAGCGCGGTCGGCGTGGCCGGCGCGTTCCTGCCGCCCGACTCCGTCGTCGTGTCGACCAACGGCCAGATCGCCGATTCGAAGCAGGTCTACCGCGATACGTACGACAACTATCGCCTGCCGTCCTTCGATGGCGATCCGCTGAAGAACCTGCCGCCGGTCTTCAAGACCGTGCCGATGATCGTGCTGACGAACGCCTATTCGGCGTCCGCGTCGGAAATCGTCGCCGGTGCGCTGCAGGATTCGAAGCGCGCGCAGATCATGGGCAAGACGACGTTCGGCAAGGGTTCGGTGCAGACGGTCCGCCCGATGACGGCCGACACCGCACTGCGCCTGACCACCGCGTACTACTACACGCCGAGCGGCCGTTCGATCCAGAACAAGGGCATCACGCCGGACGTGCCGGTCGATCAGTACGCGGACGGCGATCCGGACGACGTGCTCGTGACGCGCGAAGTCGACTACTCGAACCATCTTGCGAACACGCAGGATCCGAACGAGAAGAAGGAACAGGAAGACCGCGAGCAGCGCCGCATGGATCAACTGCGCATTCTCGAAGAGCAGAACGACAAGAAGACGCCGGAGCAGCGCCAGAAGGATCGCGATCGCAAGCCGATCGAGTTCGGCAGCGCCGACGACTTCATGATGCAGCAGGCGCTCAACAAGCTCGAAGGCAAGCCGGTCCAGGAATCGAAGTCGCTGCTCGCCGAGAGCACGACCAAGAGCCCGGCCGGCAAGGCTGCGACCTCGAAGGCATCGGGCGCAAGCGCGAAGCCGGCAGCCGCACCGAAGCCCGCGTCGGCGCCGCAGTAAGCGCCGGCCGGCATCCGACGGGCCATCGCGGGAAGACCGCGATGGCCCGTTTTTCATGCGCGCCTAAAATAACGACACATACGCCGCCTCGCCACGACTCCCCATGAACGACGATCAACTCCTTCGCTACTCCCGTCACATCCTCGTCGACGAAATCGGCATCGAGGCGCAGCAGCGCTTTCTCGATGCGCATGCGATCGTCGTCGGCGCGGGTGGCCTAGGCTCGCCCGCCGCGATGTACCTCGCGGCATCGGGCGTCGGCACGATCACGCTCGTCGACGCCGACACGGTCGACCTCACGAACCTGCAGCGGCAGATCCTGCACGTGACCGCATCGGTCGGCCGCCACAAGGTCGAATCGGGGCGCGACGCGCTCGCACAGCTGAACCCCGAGGTGAAGGTGAACGCGGTCGCGGAGCGCGTCGACGATGCATGGCTCGACGCGCACGTGCCGCATGCGACCGTCGTGCTCGACTGCACCGACAACTTCGCGACGCGGCATGCGATCAATCGCGCGTGCGTCGCGCATGGCGTGCCGCTCGTATCGGGCGCCGCGCTGCGCTTCGACGGCCAGATCAGCACGTTCGATTTCCGCGACCCGGCCGCGCCCTGCTATGCGTGCGTGTTCCCGGAAGACCAGCCGTTCGAGGAAGTCGCATGCGCGACGATGGGCGTGTTCGCGCCGACGGTCGGGATCATCGGCGCGATGCAGGCCGCCGAGGCGCTGCGCGTGATCGGCGAAATCGGCAAGACGCTCAACGGCCGGCTGATGATGCTCGATTCGCTGCGGATGGAATGGACGACAATGAAAATCGCGCGCCAGGCCGACTGCCCCGTGTGCGGGGGCCGGCACTGACGCGCGACGGGCATGCGCCTGTCGGCGCATGCTTGGTGACACTTCGCTAAGGTTTTAGCGGCGACGCAGGTGCGTCAAGCAGCCGCGTCCGCGCGCGGCTCCGCGACCGACAGGCGCTGCAATGCGGCCTGCACTTCCTCCGGCTCGAACGCGGCAAGCACGTCGGCCGTCGGCTTTTCGAGCGCCTTCAAGTGCGCACGCAGGATCTCCTGCTTCACGACGAGCAGCTGGCTCGGGTGCATCGAGAACTCGGTGAGCCCCATCCCGAGCAACAGGCGCGTGAGCGCCGGATCGCCGGCCATTTCCCCGCACACCGACACGGACACGCCCGCGCGCTTCGCTTCGCGCAGCGTATAGGCGATCAGGTGCAGCACGGCCGGATGCAGCGGGTCGTACAGGTGCGCGACCGCGTTGTCCGCGCGGTCGATCGCGAGCGTGTACTGGATCAGGTCGTTCGTGCCGATCGACAGGAAATCGAACCGCTTCAGGAACAGCGGCAGCGCGATCGCCGCGGCCGGGATCTCGATCATCGCGCCGAGGCGCACGTTCGGGTCGTACGCGAGCCCCGCGTCGTCGAGCTGGCGCTTCGCCTCGCGGATCAGGTCGAGCGTCTGGTCGATCTCCTGCGCGTGCGCGAGCATCGGGATCAGGATCTTCACCTGGCCGAACGCGGACGCGCGCAGGATCGCGCGCAACTGCGTCAGGAACATCTGCGGCTCGGACAGGCTCCAGCGGATCGCGCGCAGGCCGAGCGCGGGGTTCGGCGCCGTCTCGTAGCCTTCGTCGAGCGCCTCGAGCGGCTTGTCCGCGCCGACGTCGATCGTGCGGATCGTCACGGGCATGCCCTTCATCCACTCGACCGCCCGCTTGTACGCGGCGAACTGCTCCTCCTCTTCCGGCATCTCCTTCTGATGCATGAACAGGAACTCGGAGCGGAACAGCCCGACGCCGACCGCGCCGGCCTCGACGGCCGCCTTCGCGTCGTCGGGCAGCTCGATGTTCGCGTACAGCTCGATCTTGGTGCCGCACAACGTTTGCGTCGGCGAGAACTTCAAACGCTGCAGCTTGCGTTGCTCCAGCAGCTTCTCGGACTGCCGGTACGAATATTCCTCGAGGACGATCGGCGCCGGATCGACGATCACGATGCCCTGGTCGCCGTCGACGATGATCAGGTCGTCCTGGCGGATCAGCGCGCTCGCATGCTGCACGCCGACCGCGGCCGGAATGCCGAGGCTGCGCGCGACGATCGCCGTGTGCGACGTACGCCCGCCGAGGTCGGTGACGAACGCCTGGAACGACTGCGACTTGAACTGCATCATGTCGGCCGGCGCGATGTCGTGCGCGACGACGATCATCTCGTTCGTGCCGTTCTTGGCCGCGCGATCCAGTGCCTGCGACGCGGACGGCGCACCCGCGAGCGCCTTCAGCACGCGCTCGACCACCTGCTCGATGTCGGCCTTGCGCTCGCGCAGGTATTCGTCCTCGATGTCGTCGAAGTGGCGCGTGAGCAGCTCGAGCTGCTCGGTCAGCGCCCACTCGACGTTGTAGCGACGCGTGCGGATCAGGTCGATGGTTTCCTGTACGAGCATCTCGTCGCTCAGGATCATCGCGTGGACGTCGATGAATGCGCCGACTTCGCTCGGCGTGTCGTCGGTCAGGTCGGCGCGCAGCGCTTCGAGTTCGTGATGCACGACCTCGAGCGCCGTGCGGAAGCGCTCGACCTCCGCATCGATCTGGTTTGCCTCGACCAGGTAATGGGCGACGTCGAGCGCCGCCGGCGCGATCAGATACGCTCGCCCGATCGCGATACCACGTGAGACGGGAATGCCATGCAGCGTGAAGGACACGCGCACCTCCTCTGTACAAGTAAAGCCGCGGCACACTGCTGCGATGCGCTTATGACCCCGGTTAGCGATTATAAATTCCGCGACTCCCCGCTGACTGCATGCACCGCAGCATTGCGCATTCCGCATCAATGCTTCCGACGAAAAAAATGCCGCGGAATCCGCGGCATTCTGACTGGAAACGGCAACGATCCCGCGTGCGGATCACTGGCCTTCGCCGAACTTGTCGGCGATCAGCTTCAGTAGCGCGTCCATCGCTTCCTGCTCGTCGGACCCTTCGGTCTCGATCGTCACGGTGCTGCCGATGCCCGCCGCCAGCATCATCACGCCCATGATGCTCTTCGCATTGATCTTGCGCCCGTTGCGCGTCATCCAGACTTCCGACTGGAAGTTGCCGGCCAGTTGCGTAAGCTTGGCCGATGCGCGCGCATGGAGCCCCAATTTGTTGACGATGGTGGTTTCTTGTTGAAGCATGATTCTCGGTCGGGTCGGTCGGGGCCGCCGGCGGCGCGCGTCGGCGGTGCTGTCTAAAACGGAAAACGGGAAATCAGTGCGACTCGGTGCGCGGCTGCGGTTCGGGCGGAATCGGCGCGCACTGGCCGCAGCCGGTTTCCGTCGGCGGCGGCGGCGTACCGGCCGACACCTCGTGGACGCCCTTCGCGCCGCCGGACAGCGCCTTGTCGACCAGCTTGTCGAGCGGCACGGTGCGGTAGCAGACGGCCCGCACGAGCATCGGCAGGTTCACGCCCGCGAGCACGCGCACGTTGTCGATCTTGGCCAGCTGGCCCGCGATGTTCGCGGGCGTCGCGCCGTACATGTCGGTCAGCACGACCACGCCGTTCTCTTCCTTGAGCCGTGCGAGTTCCGCGTGCGCGAACGCCATCACCTGGGTCGGATCGCTGTCCGCCGTCACGTCGATACAGCCGATGCGGGCGGGCACGCCGCCATAGATGTGCGCGATGCAGTCCCGCAGCGCGGTGGCGAGCGGGGCGTGCGCGATGATCAGGATCCCGGCCATGTCAGATCGCTCCCGGCCGCCCCTGGCGGGCCGACACCCCGCGGCGGGGCAATGAGCGTAGCGAGTGTGGGAAACGTTCCATGTTCAGCCTTGCAACAGTTTCGGCCCGACCGCCGGGCCTTTGGTGCGCGATCGCGGCACCGGGCAAGCGGGCATTGTAGCAGGCCGGTCGAACTGCTCCGGCGACGGGGGACCTGCGCGGCCGCCGCCGGGGTTGCGCGGGAAAGCGGCCTACGCGGCCGCACGCTCCAGCGCGTCGATGAACATCGCGGCGACGTCGAAGCCCGTCTGCTCCATGATCTCGCGGAAGCACGTCGGGCTCGTGACGTTCACCTCGGTCAGCCAGTCGCCGATCGCATCGAGGCCGACCAGCAGCAACCCGCGGGCCGCAAGCACGGGCCCGAGCGTTTCGGCGATCTCGCGATCGCGCGCGGTCAGCGGCTGCGCAACGCCGAGCCCGCCCGCTGCCAGATTGCCGCGCACTTCGCTGCCCTGCGGAATCCGGGCGAGCGAAAACGGCACCGGCTCGCCGCCGATCAACAGGATGCGCTTGTCGCCGGCCTTGATCTCGGGGATGAATTTCTGCGCCATCACCGAACGCGTGCCGTCGTGACTCAGCATCTCGATGATCGAACCGAGGTTCATGCCGTCCGGCTTCACGCGGAACACGCCCATCCCGCCCATCCCGTCGAGCGGTTTCAGGATCACGTCGCCGTGCTCGGCGTGGAATGCGCGCAGCCGTTTCGCGTCGCGCGTGACGAGCGTCGGCGCGACGAACTGCGGAAACTCGCCGATCGCGAGCTTTTCCGAATGGTCGCGGATCGACTGCGCCTTGTTGAACACGCGCGCGCCGGCACGCTCGGCCAGCTCCAGCAGCCAGGTCGACGTCACGTATTCCATGTCGAACGGCGGATCCTTGCGCATCAGCACCGCGCCGAACGATTCGAGGCGGCGCGCGTCGACCGGCCCGGCCTCGTACCACGTCTCGCGATGCGGGTCGTCCGGGTCGCCGACGAACGTGATGCGGCGCACGTCGGCCTCGACGGCCGAACCCGTCCACGCGAGGTGGTTCGGCTCGCACGCGTACACCGCATGCCCGCGCCGCGCCGCCTCGGCCATCATCGCGTAGGTCGAATCCTTGTAGATCTTGAAGCGCTCGAGCGGGTCGGCGATAAAGAGAATGTCCATGAGGTCCTGTACTTGGCGAAGGTCCGTTACACCTGGATGGCTTCGGGATCGGTCTTTTCCAGTTCGATCGACGACGCGATCAGCGACAGCCGCGCGACGACGCCGTACATGTAGAAACGGTTCGGCGGCGCGGCACCCGGCTTCGCGCCGGCATCCGGCAGCGCGGTGTGCTCGAAGCCGAGCGGCACGTAGTGCATGCCGGGCGCGTTCAGGTTCTGGTCGCGCTCACGGCCGGCGTGCGTGCGGTAGAAGCCGCCGACCACGTAACGGTCGATCATGTACACGACGGGCTCGGCGACTTCGTCGCCGACGCGCTCGAACGTATACACGCCTTCCTGCACGATCACGTCGCGCACCGCGAGGCCGGCCTTCGATTCGGCCATCTGCGCGCGCTCGGCCTTCGACATGCGACCGATCTCGGCCGCGTCGTGCACGGTCATCACGCCGCGCCCCGCCGTGCCCGCGTCGGCCTTCACGACGACGTACGGCTTCTCGCTGATCCCGTATTCGCGGTACTTGCGCGCGATCTTCTTCAGCACGCCGTCGATCGCGTCGGCGAGCGCCTGCTCGCCTTCATGCGCCTGCCAGTCGACGCCTTCCACGTGCGCGAAATACGGATTCACCATCCACGGATCGACGCCGACCATCTTCGCGAACTTCTTCGCGACGTCGTCGTAGCACGAGAAGTGCGTCGACTTGCGGCGCACGGCCCAGCCTGCGTGCAGCGGCGGCAGCAGGTATTGCTCGTGCAGGTTTTCCAGCACGGCCGGGATGCCGGCCGACAGGTCGTTGTTCAGCAGGATCGAGCACGGATCGAAATTCTTCAGGCCGAGGCGGCGCTGCGAACGCTCGAGCGGCTCGAGCACGATCTTCTGGCCGTCGGCCAGCGTGATCGGCGTCATGTCGGTGATGCTCGGGTCGAGCGAGCCGAAGCGCACGTTCAGGCCGGCCTGGCGCATGATCGTCGCGAGCCGTGCGACGTTTTCGAGGTAGAACGCGTTGCGGGTCGGCAGCTCGGGAATCACGAGCAGGTTCTTCGCGTCCGGGCAGATCTTCTCGATCGCGGCCATCGCAGCCTGCACGGCGAGCGGCAGCACTTCGGACGGCAGATTGTTGAATGCGCCGGGAAACAGGTTCGCGTCGACGGGCGCCAGCTTGAAGCCGGCGTTGCGCAGGTCCACCGAACAATAGAACGGCGGGGTATGTTCCTGCCATTCGAGCCTGAACCAGCGTTCGATCGCAGGCGTCGCGTCGAGGATCTTCTGCTCGAGTTCGAGCAGCGGACCGTTCAACGCCGTAACGAGGTGGGGAACCATGAATCACTCGCGAGCGGGAGAATGAAGATTGTAGAGCAATTGCCCTGCCCATTTGGGGATTGTTCCCGGCTTCGCAAGGGTTTGGAGGAAGTTTTCGGCTATTGACCCGATAGCGCGAAGGGTTATGCGCTACGGCAGTGGGTGACAGGAGAAAAAAAGCCCGCCGGGTGGGCGGGCCGAAGTCGCTGCGCTCATTCATGGCGGGCGCCGTCGTCGCGGCGGCCCGCCGGTCATCCTTGTGACTTATTCGACATGCTCGCCGTGCAGGACCACGTCGAGGCCTTCGCGCTCTTCCTCTTCCGACACGCGCAGACCGATCGTCAGGTCGATCAGCTTCAGCAGCACGAAGCTCAGCACGCCGCTGTAGACCAGCGTGATCAGCACGCCCTTGGCCTGCAGCAGCAGGCTGCCGTCGGCGCCGCCGATGTCCTTGACCGCGAACACACCCGTCAGCAGTGCGCCGAGAATCCCGCCCACGCCGTGCACGCCGAACGCGTCGAGCGAATCGTCGTAGCCGAGCTTCGACTTGAGCCACGTCGCCGACCAGAAGCACACGACGCCGGCCGCGATGCCGATCACGAGTGCGCCCGTCACGCCGACGAAGCCGGCCGCCGGCGTGATCGCGACGAGACCCGCGACCGCACCCGACACGATGCCGAGCACCGACGGCTTGCCGTGCGAGATCCACTCGGCGAACATCCAGCCGAGCGCCGCGCAGGCCGTCGCGACTTGCGTCGTCAGCATCGCGAAGCCGGCACGACCGTCGGCCGCGACCGCGGAACCCGCGTTGAAGCCGAACCAGCCGACCCACAGCATCGAACCGCCGATCATCGTCAGCACGAGGTTGTGCGGCGCCATCGATTCACGACCGAAGCCGATGCGCTTGCCGAGCATCAGGCACGACACGAGGCCCGCGATACCGGCGTTGATGTGCACGACGGTGCCGCCCGCGAAGTCGAGCACGCCATCCGACGACAGCCAGCCGGTCGGCTCCCACACCATGTGCGCGATCGGCACGTAGACGATCAGCGACCAGAGCGTCATGAACACGAGCATCGCCGAGAACTTCATCCGGTCGGCGAACGCGCCGCAGATCAGGGCCGGCGTGATGATCGCGAACGTCATCTGGTAGACGAAGTAGACCGACTCCGGAATCGTCGTCGCCAGGTGGCTGACGGTCAGCGTCGTCGCCTTGTCGCCCTTGACGTAGGTCATCCCGTGCAGGAACGCACGCGACAGGCCGCCGATGAAGCCGTTGCCCGGCGTGAACGCGAGGCTGTAGCCGACCACCGTCCACAGCACCGTGATCACCGCGGTGATCGCGAAGCTCTGCATCACGGTCGCGAGCACGTTCTTCTTGCGGACCATGCCGGCGTAGAACAGCGCGAGGCCGGGGATCGTCATGAACAGCACGAGCGCGGTGGAGGTCAGCATCCACGCGGTGTCGCCCGCACTGATCTTCGACGAATCAACCGAGAACGGCTCGGTCGGCGCGGCCGGTGCGGCCGGGGCCGAAGCGGA
>NZ_JAAGPB010000233.1:0-13094 GCF_017104585.1 Burkholderia sp. Ac-20392 | reverse complement strand
CGGGCGGCGCGTCGATCCCCGCGTCGCGCCCGGCGGCGCGCGCGATCTCGACGATCCGCTCGCGCGGCAGCATCTTGCTGCCCGGCGCGGCGGGCGGGAAGTGCTCGGGATTCGTGTACGGCGTCTCGGCGAGCGGCGACACCAGCGATACCAGCGGCCGCACGACGGGCACGGCGAGATTCATCGAGATCGACGTGATCGCGACGACCAGCAGCAGCCCCCACACCCACACGCCGCCCGAGCGGTGCAGGTCGAACACCAGCGGATAGCCGCCGCGCCGCACGCGGAACGCGAACGACTTGCGCCAGCTCTTCAGGTTCGGAAACGCGAGCACCAGCGCGATCAGGCTGTCGATTGCCCACACGATGCCGACGATGCCCATCACCCAGAACCCGAAGTTGATCCCGCCAACCATGGGCAGGAACAGCGAGTAGTGCAGCCGGTAGATGAACGGCATCAGGTCGAGCCGCGCGACCGACAGCGCGCCCCATTCGCGGCGGCCCTGCACCGCACCGGTCGCGGGATCGACGGCGATCTGGCTGAAGTCGAGTGCGTATGGCTGGCCGGTTGCCGGATCGGTGCGCGGCATCACGCCCGCCTGCAGCGTGTGCCCCGGCTCGATCGCGAGCGGCAGATAAGTCACCTGCACGCGCGGGTCGGCGGCCTCGATGCGCGTCGCAAGCGCGAGCGGATCAAGCGGCGCCGCATCGCTGCGGGCGGTGTAGAAGTCCGGGTTCAGTGCCGCGTCGAGTTCGTGATCCCACGCGATCAGCGCGCCGGTGAGGCCCGCGACGAATAGAAACAGCGCGATCGCGAGGCCGAACCAGCGATGCAGGCGGACGAGAAACGGTCGCAGGAACGCATTCATCGCGCGCACTGCGAAGGGAAAGCGGGCCGGCACGAGCGGCCCCGGTTCAACGGGATGCAGGTCATTTGAGGTCAGGCGCCGCGCACGAGCCGGCCGGCCGCCACTGGCGAGACCGGATGCCCTTGCACGCGGCATGGAATTGTTGCGCGTTCGACGGGTTTTGATACGATGCGCGACATTTTATCGCAATGCGAATGATTCTTACTTGCATTTTTACTCATCCACCATGACCGTCTGCCTCGCCCGCCCTCCCGTCCGCCCACATCGCGTGGCCGCCGCCCTTGCCTGCCTTGCCGCGTCGCTCGCGCACGCGGATGATTCGCCCGGCGGCGCCACGGCGTTGCCGGCCATCAACGTCACCGCTGCGCACGATTCGCCGCAGCACCTGACCGACACGATCTCCACCGGCGCGCTCGGCACGCGCCGCCAGCTCGACACGCCGTTCTCGACGACGATCGTCACGTCGGAGGAGCTCGAGGCACGCCAGCCGTACAAGCTCGGCGACGTGTTCGCGAACGACGCATCGGTGTCCGACAACAGCGGCGCGTACAGCGCGTGGGCCAGCTACATGACCGTGCGCGGCATGCAGCTCGACTGGCAGAACGGCTACAAGATCGACGGGCTGCCGTTCGTCACGTACGGGATCACGATGCCGTACGAACAGCTCGACCGCGTCGAGCTGCTGAAGGGGCTCGGCGGTTTCCTGTACGGCTTCGTGACGCCCGGCGGCGTCGTCAACTACGTGACGAAGCAGCCTGGCGTCGAACCGGTACGCAGCGTCGACGTCGGCTACCGAAGCACCAACGTGTGGACCGAGCACGTCGATCTCGGCCAGCGCTTCGGGCCGAACGGCATGTTCGGCGCGCGGCTGAACGCGACGCACGAGGAAGGCAAGACCTACAACGACGGCAACATCCGCCGCGACAGCGTATCGCTTGCGCTGCAGGCGAACCTGACGCGCGACCTGTCGGTGACGTTCGGTGCGCTGTACCAGGACCGCCGCACGACGGGCCAGACGCCGTCGATCTTCACCGGCAGCTACCCGGGCGGCGCACTGCCCGCGACGATCAGCGGCGGTACGACGAACCTCGGCGGCAAGGACCAGTACCTGAACACGAACCTGCAGCTCTATACGGCCGGGCTGCAATACCAGCTCGCGCCCGACTGGCAGCTCGACGTCGCGTACAGCTACAGCAAGGCGACGCGCCGCCGCAACGAAAGCACGCTGTATCTGCAGGACGCGGCCGGCAACTACACCGACAGCCGCTACGTCGGGATGGAGGATCACCGCTTCGGCCAGTGGCGCGCGATGGTCGAGGGCAAGGTGCGCACCGGCCCGTTCAGCCACCAGATCGTGCTCGGCGCGTCGTGGCAGAAGCAGGCGAACGACTATTCGGCAAACAGCGTGTTCGTGCCGCTCGGTGCCGGCAACCTGTATGCGCCAAACCCGTACCGCTACGACAGCCCGCACGGCTTCATCCAGTACCGCACGAGCGAGATCGTGCAGAAATCGCTGTTCGCGAGCGACACCGTGCAGCTCACCGAACGGTGGTCGGTGCTCGCCGGCGTGCGCTACATGAACTACGAGCAGCGCTCGTTCCAGGCGAGCGGCGTCGAGGATCCCGGCTACCGCCAGAACGGCGTCGTGACGCCGACGTTCGCGGTGATGTTCAAGCTCGCACCGACCACCACCGCGTACGCGAGCTACGCCGAATCGCTCGAGCCCGGCAGCCGCGTGAACGACGTCTACGCGAACGCCGGCCAGATGCTCAAGCCGCTACGCAGCAAGCAATACGAGCTGGGGATCAAGAGCGAGCACGCGCGCTGGAGCGCGACGGCCGCGCTGTTCCGCATCGAACGCAGCGCCGAGTATGCGAACGCCGCGAACGTCTACGTGCAGGACGGCAAATCGATCATCCAGGGGATCGAGTTCGGCGCGCGCGCGAAATTGGGCGCGCGCTGGAACGCGGGTGTCGACGCGATGCTGCTCGACGCGTGGTACGCGAGCGGGATCGGCAACACCGGCAACCGGGTCGCGGGCGCGCCACGTTTCGTGCTCGCCGGCGACATCGGCTATGCGGTGCCGGGCGTGCCGGGGCTGACGCTTGGTGTCGATGCGAAATTCACCGGTGCGACGCCGCTGCGCGCGGCTGGCGGCCTCGACGCGCCGGGCTTTCTCGTCGTCAACGCGGGCGCGCGCTACCTGACGCGGGTCGGCCGCCACGACGTGACGCTGCGCGCGTCGATCGACAACGTGCTGAACCGCCGTTACTGGGAATACCAGTACGCGGACTACGTGAAGCCGGGTGACCCGCGCACGGTGAGCCTGAACGCGAAGATCGACTTCTGACCAGTGGGCCGGCGGCTGCAAACCGCCGGCCATCGGCCATCAGCCAGAACGGCCGCACCTTAGCGGTCTCGGGCCTCGGGATTTTCCCGGACCCCAAAAGCAAAACGGCGGAGCGGCTTCTTTCGAAGCACGCTCCGCCGTTTCGCGGCGAACCGTAAGACGCTCTTAGTGGAGCTTCTTCGGCAGCATCTGGCTGCGCAGGCGCTTGTGCAGGCGCTTGACGGCTGCTGCCTTCTTGCGCTTGCGGACTGCGGTCGGCTTTTCGTAGGACTGGCGTTCGCGCAGTTCAGCGATCAGGCCATTTTTTTCGATAGCACGGCGAAAGCGGCGAATCGCCACTTCGAACGGCTCGTTTTCTTTCAGAAGAATCGTCGTCATGTCGTTCCTAAATTGCTTAAACGGTCAAAAACGTAGCGGCCAAGCGCCACGCACCGGCCATCCGAGCGTCCCCACAAACAGGCGAAACGAGCGGAAATACGGCCTCGGAGGCCGGAAAAGAGAGGCGGAAAGCACCGCGAGTACGCTTCACAAGCCGCGTGCAGCGCCGCGTTTGACTGCCAGCAGACATGCCGAAAACGGCAGAGGCTTGACAGAAATCTCAATTCAGCCCGCCATCATAGCAGGGAATCACAGACAAAACCACCCTTTTGTCGATCGCGTGGGCACAGGCGAACGACTGCGTGGTTGGGCCATTCTCTGGCCCCATTCATCCGATGTCGCGCCGGAGCCCGTCCGAAATGACAAAGAAGGATAAAAAATCGGGCCGAATCTCAACGCGCCCCTCAAGTTTTGTTTTGGTGCGCCGAAATCCTGCTCTGAGGCGGCCAGCAATGAACGAGTGCTTCCGCCGACGCCAAAACGGCTTTTCAGGGCTTTCGGCTTAAACAGGAGAATTTCCATGCTCGGAATTAACAGCAACATCAACTCGCTGGTTGCACAGCAGAACCTCAACGGCTCGCAAAACGCCCTGTCGCAGGCAATCACCCGCCTGTCGTCGGGTAAGCGTATCAACAGCGCAGCAGACGATGCAGCAGGTCTCGCGATCTCGACCCGTATGCAGACCCAGATCAACGGTCTGAACCAGGGCGTGTCGAACGCGAACGACGGCGTGTCGATGATTCAAACGGCATCGAGCGCACTGTCGTCGCTGACGAACAGCCTGCAGCGTATCCGCCAGCTGGCCGTTCAGGCATCGACGGGCACGATGTCCACGACCGACCAGGCAGCACTGCAACAGGAAGTCTCGCAGCAGATCCAGGAAGTGAACCGTATCGCGTCGCAAACGACGTACAACGGCACGAACATCCTGAACGGCAACGCAGGCATCGTGTCGTTCCAGGTCGGCGCAAACGTCGGCCAGACGATTTCGCTGGACCTGAGCCAAAGCATGTCGGCTGCGAAGATCGGCGGCGGCCTGGTGCAGAAGGGTCAGACGGTCGGCACGGTAACGGGCCTGACGCTCGACAACACCGGCGCGTACACGTCGTCGGGCGCAGCGATTACCGCGATCAACGTGCTGTCGGACGGTCAAGGCGGCTACACGTTCACCGACCAGAACGGCGGGACCATCACGCAATCCGTTGCACAGTCCGTGTTCGGCGCAAATGCAACGACCGGCACGGGCACGGCAGTCGGCGCGCTGTCGATCCAAGCGGGCGCAACCAGCTCGAGCATGTCGGCAGCGTCGCTCACCGCGATCACGAACGCCGTCGCGCAGATCAACGCCGTCAACAAGCCGGCAACCGTGTCGGGCCTCGACATCAGCACGGTCAGCGGTGCAAACGTCGCGATGGTGTCGATCGACAACGCGCTGCAAACGGTGAACAACGTCCAGGCACAACTGGGCGCGGCACAAAACCGTTTCACGGCAATCGCAACGGCACAGCAGGCAGAATCGACCGACCTGTCGTCGGCACAGTCGCAGATCACCGACGCGAACTTCGCGCAGGAAACGGCGAACATGTCGAAGAACCAGGTGCTGCAACAAGCTGGCATCTCGGTGCTGGCACAGGCAAACTCGCTGCCGCAGCAGGTCCTGAAGCTCCTGCAGTAATCGAGTAGCAACCCACGGCCGGGCCCCGCGTAATGCGCGGCCCGGCCGCAAGCGCTTGGCGCGCGGGGCCCCGCCCCGCCGCCAGGCCCTCATCCCCCGATTCACGGATCACCCGCCGCACGGAGCACTACGATGTCGACGATCAATCCCGCCGTCACCGCCGCCAACAGCTCGGCCAACAGCGCGCTGCAGCAAGCCGCCCAATCGATCATCAGCGGTTCGACCGGCAACTCGTCGATGGACGTCAACTCGCTCGTGACGGCACTCGTCAATGCGAAGGTCGCCGGTCAGGCCGCCGCGCTCACCGCGCAGCAGTCCAGCGACAACACCCAGATTTCCGCGTACGGCGCCCTTTCGGCAGCGCTGAGCGCACTCCAGGCCGGCGTCACGACGCTGTCCAACGGCTCGCTGCAGAACACCTTCACCGCGACCATGAGCGGTACCGGCATTACCGCGACCGCTGGCGCGGGCGCAGTCGCCGGCAGCTATTCGATCAACACCACGCAGATCGCGACGTCGCAGTCGCTGTCGTCGGCCGCGTTCGGCGCGTCGACGGCGCTCGGCACCGGCACGATGACGCTGTCGCTCGGCAGCCAGTCGTTCACGGTCAACGTGAACAGCGCCAACAACACGCTTTCCGGCATCGCCGCCGCGATCAACAACACGACCGGCAACCCGGGCATCGTCGCGTCGGTCGTCAACGGCAGCGACGGCGCCCACCTCGTGCTCAGCTCGACGCCGACCGGCGCGGCGAACACGATCGGCGTCGCGGTCAGCAACGTGTCCGGCGACAACGGCCTGTCCAGCCTCGGCGTCACGTCGACGGCCAGCACGACGGGCGGCCAGTCGTCCATTACGTCCGCGAACAGCAGCGCCGCGTGGAAGCAGAGCACGGCCGCGCAGGACGCCACGTTCACGATCAACGGCATCGCCGCAACGAGCGCGAGCAACACCGTGACGAGCGCGATCACCGGCGTCACGGTGAACCTGACCTCGGCCGCCGCTGGCACGACGCAGACGCTGACGATCGCCACCGACACGAAGACCCAGGCCTCGACGATCAACAACTTCGTGACGCTCTACAACACGCTCGTCACGACGATGAACACGCTGTCGAGCTTCTCGTCCGGCGCGTCGTCGCAAGGCCCGCTGCTCGGCGACTCGACGCTGAACACGATCCGCAACGCGCTCGCAACGGTCGTCGCGAGCGGCGTCGGCAGCAACGGCTCGACGGTCAACCTCGCGTCGATCGGCGTCACGCTGCAGGCCGACGGCACGCTGCAGGTCGACAACACGGCGCTCAACTCCGCGCTGCAGAGCAACCCGACCGGCGTCGCATCGCTGTTCAACTCGACGAACGGGATCGGCCAGCAGTTGACGACCGACATCACGAACTACACGCAGACGGGCGGGATGATCGCCGCCCGCACGACGGCGCTCAACAACGACCTGACGAGCGTCGCCACGCAGCAGACGAACCTGTCGAACTACACCGCGCAGCTGACCAGTCAGTACCAGGCGCAGTTCACCGCGCTCAACACGCTGATGGCGACGATGAACAGCAACTCGCAGTACCTGACGCAGCTGTTCGGCGGCACGAACAGCGCCGGCGCACTGTCGAGCAACAAGAGCTGATCGCTAGCCGGACGGGAGAGCCACGATGCAACAGACCGAACTGATCGCCCAACTCGAGGCGCTCACCGACGCGATCGAGCATGCGGCCGCGATGGCCGACTGGATCGAGGCGGCGCGCCTCGTCGACCTGCGCGAGCCGCTCGTCGCGTCGCTCGCAGCCGACCAGCCGCCAGCCGGCATCGCCGCGGTCCGCCGGATCCAGGCCAGCAACGAACGCATCTTCGCCGACGCGCAACGCGCGCAGCAGGAGCTGACGGACGAATACCGGGCGGCGATGGGCCGCGTGCAGGCCGTCGGCCAGTACCAGAGCGTCGCGAGCCGCTGACGCGCGCCTGGCGCCGCGCCACTGCCGGCGCCGGCGCACCAACCTGACAACAAGAACTACGCGCTGAAGTGAGGGCGTGCTCGTTCGCCTCCGCCCGCCTCGTGCGGGCGTTTTTTTTGGGGCGCCACCCACCGCGCCGCCCCTGCTTCGGCCGACCGTTCAATCGGCCAAACTAACCCGGCTTTTCCCGTCACCTCGCGGCATCGGCGCGGCGGCACGCTACCCATAATGGTATCGACCGACTTTCCGCAGATTTCATCATGTTCTCGACCGAACTGCCCGCCTCCGCCGCGCTCACGCCTGAACAGCAGCTTGCGCAGGACATTGCGCTCGTCATGGACAACGCGCTCGAGCGCCAGCGCAGCGGCGCGTTCGACGACGCCCGGGCGCTGTACGAGGCCATCCTCGACGCGTTGCCCACGCATGGGGATGCACATTACAACCTCGCGGTGCTGATGGTCGATACGGGGCATCCGGCTGACGCAGTGCCGCATTTCGAAGCTGCCATCGGCGCGAACCCGGACAACGGCTACTACTGGATCAGCTACATTCATGCGCTGCATCGCAGCGGGCAAACGGCCGCCGCGTGGATCGCGGTTGAAATCGCGCAGCAGCGCGGCGTGCACGGTCCGGCGCTCAATGGGCTGATCGCGCAACTGGCGTCGCCCGACGTCGTGCTCGCGACGGCAGCGGTCGCTCCGAGCGGCATCGACACGGCGATCGTCCTGGAAACCGCGGCCGGCCCAGCGGGGCAGAGCGACGCGGGCAAGCCTGTCCGTCGCCCCAATCAGACGCTGCTGCAAAAGCACGCGGCGCTGTTCGACAAGAACAAGCACGCGGAAGCCACCGCGCTTGCGCGGCAACTGGTCGCCGACTACCCTGAAGACGGCGCATGCTGGCGCGCGCTGTCCGCATCGCATCACCGGGAAGGCCGCTTCGCGGAGATGATCGAGGCCGGCTTTCGTACGGTCGAATTACTGCCGGACGAAGTGCTCGTGCGCATCCTGCTCGTCGATACGCTGCGGGTGATGAACCGTCTCTCGGAAGCCGACGAGCAGTGCAAGCGCCTGCTCCAGCTTCAGCCCGATCACCCTGAGGCCATGCGGATTCGCGGTCTCGTGCTGTTCGCGCTGCGGCGCACGGATGAAGCGATCGCGGCCTGCCGACGCGCGGTCGAGCTCGCACCCGGCGTCGCCGCGCCATGCGGCACGCTCGGCTTCGTGCTGCTCGAACTGGGCGCAACGCGGGAAGCAATGGGCTGGCTGAAGCGCGCGATCGAAATCAACCCGACCGACAGCATCACCCACAGCAGCATGCTGTTCTGTCTCGCGCACAGCAGCGACTTCGACCCGCAGGCGCTCGTGGCAGAACACCGCAAGTTCGGCCAGCGCTACGACAATCACAAGCGCAAGCGCGCGGTCGTGTTCTCGAACCCGCGCGACCCGGCGCGGAAGCTGCAGGTCGGCTTCGTGTCGGGCGACCTGTTCAGCCACGCGGTCGCCTCCTACGCGGTGCCCGTGATCGAGCATCTCGCGGCCGATCCCGGCATTGCGATGCACTTCTATCACAATCACTTCGAGGAAGATCACACGACCGATCGCTTCAAGGCCCACGCCACGACTTGGCGCAACATCGCCAGCATGAACGACCAGGCCTTCCTCGAACGCGTGCGCAACGACGGCATCGACATCGTAATCGACCTGTCGGGCCATACCGGCCGCAACCGGCTCGTCGCGTTGGCGCAGCGCGCGGCGCCGGTCCAGGCCTCGTGGATCGGCTATCCGGCCACGACCGGCCTCAGCCAGATGGACTACTACCTGACGGATCGCTTCGTCGCGCCGCACGGCGCATTCGACGACCAGTTCGTCGAGCAGATCGTGCGGCTGCCCGCGATCGCACCGTTCATGCCGCCGCCGAACTGTCCGCCCGTCAACGTGCTGCCAGCGCTGCACAACGGCTATACGACGTACGCCAGCTTCAACCGTCTGAACAAGCTGAGCCCGCACGTGATCGAGGTCTGGGCGCGCGTGCTGCACGCGGATCCGACCGCACGCATGGCGCTCGGTGCGATCGGCAATGACGGCGACCAGCAAACGCTGACCGAATGGTTCGCAGCCTCCGGCATCAATGCCAGCCGCCTGACGTTCCACCGGCGCTCGAGCACCCCCGTGTACATGCAGCAACACCACCGCGTCGATCTCTGTCTCGACGCGTTCCCGTACACCGGTTCGACGACGACGCTGAATGCGCTGTGGATGGGCGTGCCGACCGTGACAATCCCCGGGGCAACGATGGCCGGGCGCGGGAGTGCGTGCTGGCTGCAGCACGTCGGGCTCGACGCGTACATCGCGGCGGACGAGGACGATTTCGTCGCGAAGGCGCTGGCGCTCAGCCGCGACACCGCCGCGCTGCAGGCGCTTCGCGCCGGCCTGCGAGCGCGCTGCGGGGAATCCGCAGCGTTCCGGCCGGCTGTCGTCGCGGCCGGGCTGTCGTCGGCACTGCGCACGATGTGGACCCGCTGGTGCGCGCGAGAGCCCGCCACCACATTCGACACGCCGCTGTTCGACGACATGGCGACCGCACGGGCCACGGCCAAGGCCTGACCCTCACGTCAAGATCGAGAGAAACCATCATGACCGCCAGCCTGCCCGCATCGTCCGTCGCGTCAATGCCGCACGAACGCATCTACGTCACGCAGCCGCACCTGCCGCCGCTCAACGAATTCCTGCCGTACCTCGAGAAGATCTGGGAAAGCCGGACACTGACCAACGGCGGCCCGTTCCACCAGCAGTTCGAGCGCGCGCTGTGCGAGTATCTCGGCGTACCACACCTGTCGCTGTTCGCGAACGGCACCCTCGCGCTCGTCACGGCGCTGCAGGCGCTACGGATCACCGGCGAGGTGATCACGACGCCGTACTCGTTCGTTGCGACCGCACATTCCCTGCTATGGAACGGCATCAAGCCTGTCTTCGTCGATGTCACGCCCGGCACGCTCAATCTCGACCCCGAGCGCATCGAGGCGGCGATCACGCCGCAGACGACCGCGATCATGCCCGTGCACTGCTACGGCAATCCGTGCGACGTCGACGCGATCCAGAAGATCGCCGACAACTACAACCTGCGCGTGATCTATGACGCCGCGCATGCGTTCGGCGTGCAGAACGCCGGCGGCAGCATACTCACCCACGGCGATCTGTCGGTGCTGAGCTTCCACGCGACGAAGGTGTTCAATACGTTCGAAGGCGGCGCGATCATCTGCCCGGACGCGAAGACCAAGCAACGGATCGACCACCTGAAGAACTTCGGTTTCGTCGACGAAGTCACGGTCGTCGCGCCCGGCATCAACGGCAAGATGAGCGAAATCAACGCGGCGTTCGGGATGCTCCAGCTGCAGCACATCGACGGCGCGCTGGCGCGTCGCCGCGACATCGACACACTGTACCGCACGCTGCTGCGCGACGTACGCGGCATCCGCTGCCTGCCGCAAGGCGGCCAGACCGTTGCGAACCACGCGTATTTCCCGATCCTCGTCGACGAAGACTATCCGCTCGACCGCGATGCGCTCTACCGCAAGCTGCGCGACTACGACGTATATGCGCGTCGCTATTTCCATCCGCTAATTTCGGAATTTCCGATGTATCGCGGGCTGCCGTCCGCGAACCGCGACAACCTGCCGGTCGCGTCGGAAGCCGCGCGCAAGGTACTGTGCCTGCCGCTCTACCCTGCACTCACGGACGACATGGTCCGCCGCATCGTCGCACTGATAGCGCACTGATCGCGCGCTGACACGCGGCGATCGCCGGCCACGAGATCGCTCATCCGTTCTCGCGCGCCTGCTGGTCGCCGATCAGGCGCGGCAGATTGCGTTCGGCGCCCGACGTCCGGCAGTCGAGCGTGTCGTCCCGGTGCCCTGCTCGTTCGTCGATGTCGATCACGCCCTTGGCGTGACCGGACAAGCCGACAACGCGATCTTCCGCGAGAGGTTCGAGCTGAACGCAATGCGCACTGCCGAGCCGTAGTCGCGACGACTATCGTCGGGATCGACGGCAGCGCTTGCACCATCCGTTCACGCGGCACGCACCGCCTCATCCGCCATTACGCGACCGGCCGCGAAATGCGTGGCAAACGCCGCACGCAAGCGCTCTGCCATCTGGATCCAGCTTTCGTCGCACCCGCGCCGGAACAACCGCACCGTGCCCGGATACCACGGAGAGTCTTCGCGGTCGTGCATCCAGCGCCAGTCCACGTCCTGATTCGGCAGCAGCACCCAGCACGGCTTGCCGAGCGACGCGGCCAGATGCGCGGTGGACGTGTCGACGCACACGGCGAGATCGAGTTGCGCGACGATCGCGGCCGTATCCGCGAAATCGTCGATCTCCGAACCCAGGTGCAGCAACGGCAGGCCGCCCGGCGCCTGGCGCGCCTCGTCCTCGCCCTGCCCCTTCTGCAGGCTCACGAAATTCACGCCTGCGACGCTCCATAGCGGCGTCAACAACGCAAGTGACGGTAGCGAGCGGTGCGCATCGTTGTGATGCTTCGGGTTGCCCTTCCACACGAGGCCAACGCGCGGGCCGGCCGGCAGCGCATCGAGGCGCGTGCGCCAGCGCATGGCGCGAACCGGGTCGGGCGCGAGCCGCACCGGCGGCGGAATCGTGTCGAGCGTCGTGCCCGCGTGCATCGGTGCGCTCAGCAGGCTCGTCCAGTAATCGAACTGCGCCGCCTGTGCGGTCGCCGCCTCGTGATCGAGCACTGCGTCGACGCCGTCGACCGTCTCCATCAGCCGATGCAGCGCGGGCTGACACGCGAACACCACGCGCGCCGCGTGCCGCGCACGAAACTCCGCGAAATAGCGGCTGAACTGCAGCATGTCGCCGAGGCCATCTTCCTGCCAGACGAGCAGCGTCTTGCCGGCGAGCGGCTCGCCTTGCCACTGCGCACACGGCAACACCTCACGGGTCCGGCGGTGCACGAATGTCGATTGCTCGTAGCGCGATTCGTAGCGCCGCCAGCCTTCGTCGAACCGGCCCAGGCCGAGCAGCAGCGTCGCCAGGCCGAAGCGCGCATCGCCATAGTCCGCACGCAGCTCGAGCGCGCGGCGGTACGCGCGTTCGGCGTCGTCGTGGCGGCCGACATACGCGAACGTGGTGCCCAGGTTGTAGTGCACTTCGGCCATGTCCGGCGCGAGCGTCAGCGCATCGGCGAAAACCGTCATCGCTTCGTCGTGGCGGCCCTGGGCACGCAGCACGCAGCCCAGGTTGTTGTGCGGCTGCGGCAGGCCGGGACGGCAACGGATCGCATCGCGATAGGCCGCTTCCGCTTCGGGCAGGCGATCGAGGTTCTGCAGCGCGACGCCGAGGTTGTAGTGCGCCTCCGGGTGATCCGGGCACAGAGCGAGCGCCTGACGGCTGGCCGTTTCCGCTTCCGGCAGCCGCTGCATGTCGACGAGGATCGCGCCGAGATTGGCGTGGGCGAGCACGTAGTCGGCGCGTACGGCGATGGCGAGCCGGTACGCGAGTTCTGCCTCGGCCTGCCGGCCGAGGACACGCAGCAGGTTGCCGAGATCGGTCAGCACGTCGACCGCCTGCGGCTCGATCAGCAACGCCTGCCCGAGCGCCTGTTCGGCTTCGTCGAGCCGGCCGAGCGCTTCGAGCACCTTGCCGAACCGGTGATGATGCGACGCCCGCAACGGCGCGACGGACGCGAGCTGCCGACGCAGGAGCGCCGCGGCGTCGGACAGGCGCCCTTGCGATACAAGCAGCGCGCCGAGGCCGTCGTATGGCGGCTCGAACGCCGGCATCGCGTCGATCGCGCGCCGCCACCACGCTTCCGCGTCGGCCAGCCGGTTCAGGCCGAGCGCGCAGAA
>NZ_JAAGPB010000232.1:0-13120 GCF_017104585.1 Burkholderia sp. Ac-20392 | reverse complement strand
GACGTCGGGCGGCCTGCTGGTCGCGTGCGCACCCGAGGCCGTCGATGACGTGCTCGCGTGCTTCCGTGCCGACGGCTTCGACCGCGCGGGCGTGATCGGCGAGATGGTGGACGGGCCGGCGCGCGTCGATGTCGCGTGACGCCGAAGCGCCACGCCGGGTAATTTCGCGGTCGCGGGAATCGGTGCGTCCCGTCGAAGGCATCGACGACCGATGAACGACTTCCTGTTCGGGCTGATGATCGCGCTGTCGGTCGGCCCCGTCGCGCTGATGATCGCGAACTACGGGATGCGCGCCGGCACCGCGAGCGGCGTGCGCGCGGCGGTGGGTGTCGCGACGGCCGACGGCTGCTATGCGGTCGTCGCGTTCACGCTCGGCGCGATGCTTGCGAACACGCTCGCCGCGCATCTGTCGCTGTTTCGTCTGGTCGGTGCGCTCGTGCTGCTCGCGATGGGTGCGCGGATGCTGTGGCAGGCGCTGCGGGATCGTCGCCGCACGCTCGACGGCGACGCGCGGCCGCCGGGCAGTCGCCCGTTTTCGTCGATGTTCTTCGTCACGCTGGCGAATCCGCTCACGATCCTGTTGTTCTACGGTTATGCAACGGCCGCCGCCGGTGCGCATCGGCACTGGCTGCTCGGTGCCGCGTGCGTGTTTGCCGGCAGTCTCGTGGGGCAACTCGTATTCGCATTCGGCGGCAGCGTGATCGGCCGGATCGTGAAGTCGCCGGGGCTGCTGGCGGCGAGCCATGTGGTGGCGGCACTGGTCGTGCTGGGTTACGGGGTGGCGGGGCTGGCGCGGTTGTAGCGGGTCGCCGGGCGATGCATATGACGATGCGATTGGCGTGTCGATGTCGATCAACCGGATAGTATTCCTGACGGTATGTCTTCGCGCGCAGGGCATGTCGGCCGCGATTTCCTCGTATGCCGCACCCACACCGACGCACCGGCGTCGTTTCGTAGTCGGGTTCCGCATCGGGCACGCGCGTTCTATACTCCGACGCGCAGTCTACGAGAGCCGTTCTCACCCAACATCATCGAAACAAGGAACGCCGATGCTGACTCGCTCCATTCTTTCCGCCGCTGCATTCTCGCTCGCCGCCTGTGCGACCGCGCCGTCGATCGCGCAGGACAACCAGGGCAACAACGCGGGCAACAATGCATTCGCCGAGACCGGTGCACAGGGCCGCCCGGTCAAGGTCATGATCATCACGATGTTCGGTCCGGAGGGCCAGGCCTGGCTCGACCGGCTCGGCCCGTGGCGCGACATCGCCGTGCCCGGCCTGTCGCCCGACTATCCGAACGTGCATTGCAACAAGCAGGACGTGTGCGTGGTCACGACCGGCATGGGCTATGCGAACGCGTCGGCGACGATCATGGCGCTCACGTTCTCGCAGCGCTTCGATCTGCGCCGCACGTACTTCCTGATCTCCGGCATCGCGGGCGTCGACCCTGCGCAAGGCACGGTCGGTTCGGCCGCGTGGTCGAAATACCTCGTCGATTTCAGCCTGCAGTGGGAGCTCGATGCACGCGAGATTCCGGCCGGCTGGAATACCGGCTTCCTCGGCATCAACACGAAGAGCCCGAACGACAAGCCGCCGCTCGACTATCGCACCGAGGTGTTCCAGCTCAACCCGCAGCTGACCGACGCGGCGGTCGCGCTGTCGCGCAACGTCGTGCTCGCGGACAGCGCGCAGGCGCAGGCCGCCCGCGCGAAGTTCAACTACGCGCCGGCGAACCGGCCGCCGACGGTGATCCAGTGCGATACGTCATCGGGCAACACGTGGTTCTCGGGCACGCTGATCGGCGAGCGCGCGCGCCAGTGGACGAAGATCCTGACCGACGGCAAGGGTACGTACTGCATGACCGCGCAGGAAGACAACGCCACCTATGAAGCGCTCAAGCGCGCGGCGAGCGTGAAGCGGGTCGACCTGTCGCGTGTCGCGTTGCTGCGCACGGGGTCCGATTTCGACCGGCCGTATGCGGGGCAGACGAGTGCCGACAACCTGCTGAACTACGCGGACCAGGGCGGCTTCGCCCCGGCGACCGAAAACCTGTATCGCGCGGGCAATCCGCTCGTGCAGGACATCGTGACGCACTGGGGCGAATGGCGCGACGGGGTGCCGCGCCGGTAAGTGCCGGATGACGACTCAGCCGCGATCAGTGCGCGTGCGGGGCCGAACGGAACGGCGTCCACACCGGCGTGGTGTCGTCCCAGTGATCGAGCGGCGAAGGGAGTTGATCGTTCATCATGTGCTCCTGCAACTAACTATCTAGCTGACTGACTCGGCGAGTCGTCGAAGAGGAATCGCGACGCCGCGCACGGGGCAACCCGCTGCGCGGCGTTGCGCGTTTACCGGCCTCCGCCGGCGAGCTGGTTGCTTTCCGGCATCGAGCGATACGGGCCGTCTGCCAGCTCGATTCCTTGCGGATACGAATTGGCCTTGCGCAGGTAGGCGAGCGTGCCGTCCTTGCGCGCTTGCTTGACCTCGGCGCTCACTTCGGCGCGCGTGCGCGGGCCGTAGTGCTGCGAGTACCACGACGTGTTGCCGTAGTCGCCGGCATGCGGCGTACCCGAATCGGCGAAGGCCGGAGCGGACACGGCGAGCGTAAGGGCGAGGGCGGAGAGAAGATGGCGGCGGTTCATGGCAAAACTCCTGTGTCGATATGAGTTAGCGCTTCAGCGCTTACTCAGATCCCATGCAAGGCATTTCGGAGCTGGCGCTGGAGCGCTTCTCCGGTCCCATCAAGCGGGATCTGTTCGATGCGCAACGAGGTGCGCGACAGGGTTTACTCTAGGTATCTGTTCCGTCGCGATAAATGCGGCAGATGCGAATTGAATTGTCGTGCCAGTGGAACAATCGACATCCGTACACCTGGCAGGGTTATGCGGAAATCGCCCGAACCCGCTTGCAGCGGGCCTCGCACGGGTGCGACGACGGCGCGCGACGACGCCTGCGGGCGATTGCGTCGCCTGGCACAAAGGTTTGCTGCGGATTCGGGAAGGATCGGGTGCGCCGGGTGGGGGCGTGGCGCGGAGGCGGGGTGACGCACGGGCCTCGCAGCCCGCGCGTGCGGTTCAGGTGCGCGACTCAGTCGCGCAGTTCAGACGTTATGCAACCCACTCGTTGATGACCGGCGTATCGAGCGCAGGCGCGCGTTCGGCTTCCTCGAACGTGCGCTTGCTGCACGTCGCGTCGAGGCTGCCCTTGCCGCTCAGCAGCGGGCAGCGGTCGAACACCTCGGCGATCCAGTCGACGAACACGCGCACCTTTGGCGACAGATGGCGGCTGTGCGGATACACGACCGAGATCGGCATCGGCAGCGGCTTGACGCCCGGCAGCACTTCCTTGAGCCGGCCTTCGCGCAGGTGCGGCAGCACCATGAAGAGCGGCGGCTGGATCAGCCCGAAGCCTTCGATCCCGCAGGTCACGTACGCATCCGCGTCGTTCACCGACACGATGCCTTCCATCTTCATCTCGACTTCCTTGCCGTCGGTCAGGAACGTCCAGTCGATCGTGCGGCCGGTGCGGCTCGAGAAGTAGTTGACGGCCTTGTGCTGGTTCAGGTCGTCGATCGTCTGCGGCTCGCCGTGGCGCTCGAGATAGTCGGGCGACGCGACCGTCACGCATTCGAACAGGCCGACCCGGCGCGCGACGAGCGACGAGTCCTGCAGTGCGCCGACGCGGATCACGCAATCGACGCCTTCCTGCAGCAGGTCGACCGGCCGGTCGGACAAGCCGAGCTGCAGGTCGATGTCCGGATAGCGCGTATGAAATTCGCACAGCGACGGAATCACGAGCAGCCGCCCGATCGAACCCGGCATGTCGATACGCAACTTTCCGTGCGGCTTCCGGTTGTTCGCCTGGAAGCTCGCCTCGGTTTCCTCGACGTCCGCGAGGATCCGCACGCATCGTTCGTAGTACGCGGCGCCGTCCGGCGTGAGCGACAGCCGGCGCGTGGTCCGGTGCATCAGCCGCACACCGAGGAATGCTTCGAGATTCTGGATGATCGTCGTGACGGACGCTCGCGGCAAGCTGAGCGTTTCTGCTGCCTTGGTGAAGCTGCTTGTATCGACGACGCGAGTAAACACCTGCATGGCCTGAAGCCGGTCCATCACAACCTCCGCAATCTAATGAGCCTCCGGAACAACAAGGCTGCGCTACCTCGTGGGTAAACGCAGCCTCGGATTGTTCGGGGGCGTTGAATTGTGTTGCCGGATTATAGGCATTTATCCCAATGTCTGCCGGACCCAGAATTCGTTCCATCTCGAAATGGATGCTGCATCGTCATGGACGCTTCTGAATTCAGCAAATTCCTGAAGGCCGCATTGCCGCCGCAAGCCACGGCAGGCGCGGCGCTGACGGTCACCGAAGTGGAAATTCCCGGCTACGCGCAGGACATCGTGCTGCGCCTCTACCGCCGCCCGGACAAGACCGGGTTGCCAGTAGTGCTTTATTTCCACGGTGGCGGCTTCGTCCGCGGTTCGCTCGAAGACGCCGATTTCGCCGCGCGTTTTTTAGCAGAACGCTTACCAGCCCTCGTAGTGTCGGTCGACTATTCGCTCGCGCCGGCCTTTCCTTTTCCGGCCGCGCCGGAGGATGCGTATCGCGCTGCCGTGTGGGCCGCGACGCGCGCCCGCGCGTTCGGCGGCAACCCGAAGAAGATCGGTGTCGCGGGCCACGACGCGGGCGGCCAGCTCGCGAACTGCCTCGCGTTCATCGCGCGTGATCGCGGCGAAGTGTCGATCGTCGCGCAGGCGCTGTTCGGGCCGATGCTCGATCCGAGCATGACGCGCATCGGCGACGCCGACCGCCTTGCCTCCGACATCACCCCGCGCGAATGCGCGGCATGTTATCGCGCGTATCTGCCGCAGGCTGCGCAACGCATGCACCCGTACGCAGCGCCGCTCGAATCGGTGCGCCTCGCGGGGTTGCCGCCGACGCTCGTCGTTACCGCGCAGAACGACGTGCTGCACGTCGAAGCGGAGAAATATGCGGGCTGCCTGATCTCGTCGGGCGTGCTCACGCAGGTGATCCGTTATCCGGACATCACGCACGCCGCGCTCGCGACGCACGAAGCCGCCTTCGAGGAAGCCGTGCGCTTCTTCCAGTGCCGCTTCCAGGCGCGCCAGCCGAACCGTTCCGAATAACCAAAACCAATCCACGTTTACTGGAGATCCACATGGCCATCCTACGCACCTCCCGTTCCCGAATCGCGACAGCGGCGATCGTGACGCTCGCCGTCGTCGGCCTCGGAACGTTCGGCGCGATGCGCGTGAACGCAAACGCACCGGAGAAATCGGCAGCGCCGCTGCCCGAAGTCGACGTCGCGACCGTCGTGCCGCAGACCGTGACCGACTGGCAGAGTTATTCGGGCCGCCTCGAAGCGGTCGAGAAAGTCGACGTGCGCCCGCAGGTGTCGGGCACGATCGTCGCGGTGAACTTCAAGGACGGCACGCTCGTGAAGAAGGGCGACGTGCTGTTCGTGATCGACCCGCGCCCGTACCAGGCCGAAACCGATCGGGCGGCTGCGCAGCTTGCGGCCGCGCAGGCGCGCAACGGCTACGCGCAGACCGACTGGCAGCGCGCGCAGCGGCTGATCGGCGACAACGCGATCGCGAAGCGCGACTACGACGAGAAGCAGAATGCGGCCCGCGAGGCGACGGCGAACCTGAAGGCCGCCGAAGCCGCGCTGGAAACGGCGCGCATCAACCTCGGCTATACGCGGATCACGGCGCCGGTTTCGGGCCGTGTGTCGCGCGCGGAAATCACGCTCGGCAACGTCGTGTCGGCCGGCGCATCGGCCGCGCCGCTGACGACGCTGGTGTCGGTGTCGCCGATCTACGCATCGTTCGATGCGGACGAGCAGACCTACCTGCAGTACATCAACGGTGCGCGCAACGGCCGCAAGGTGCCGGTCGAGCTTGGCCTCGCGAACGAAACCGGTTATTCGCGCAGCGGCGAGATCGACTCGGTCGACAACCGGCTCGATACGTCGTCCGGCACGATCCGCGTGCGTGCGCGCTTCGACAACGCCGATGGCGCGCTCGTCCCGGGTCTCTACGCACGTGTGAAGGTGGGTGGCAGCGCGCCGCACGAGGCACTGCTCGTCGACGACGCGGCGATCAACACCGACCAGGACAAGAAGTTCGTGTTCGTCGTCGACCAGCAAGGCCGCGTGTCGTACCGCGAAGTGCAGCAGGGGATGCAGCACGGCAACCGGCGCGTGATCGTGAGCGGGCTCTCCGCGGGCGATCGCGTGGTCGTGAACGGTACGCAGCGCGTGCGCCCCGGCGAACAGGTGAAGCCGCACATGGTCCCGATGACGGGCGGTGACGCGCCGTCCGCGCCTTTGGCGGACAACGCGAAGCCGGCCGCCCCGGCGAAGGCGGATTCGTAAGCGGCTCGCCGCTTCTTATCCGCGTTCAACCAGACAGAGCCACACATGAACATTTCAAAATTCTTTATCGACCGGCCGATCTTCGCAGGAGTCCTATCGGTGATCATCCTGCTCGGCGGGGTGATCGCGATGTTCCTGCTGCCGATCTCGGAGTATCCGGAAGTCGTGCCGCCTTCCGTGATCGTGAAGGCGCAGTATCCGGGTGCGAACCCGAAAGTGATCGCCGAGACGGTCGCGTCGCCGCTCGAGGAGCAGATCAACGGCGTCGAGGACATGCTCTACATGCAGTCGCAGGCGAACAGCGACGGCAACATGACGATCACCGTCACGTTCAAGCTCGGCACCGATCCGGACAAGGCCACGCAGCTCGTGCAGAACCGCGTGAACCAGGCGCTGCCGCGCCTGCCGGAAGACGTGCAGCGGCTCGGCATCACGACGGTGAAGAGCTCGCCGACGCTGACGATGGTGGTCCACCTGATCTCGCCGGACGACCGCTACGACATGACCTACCTGCGCAACTACGCGCTGATCAACGTGAAGGATCGCCTGTCGCGGATCCAGGGCGTCGGCCAGGTGCAGCTGTGGGGTTCGGGCGACTACGCGATGCGCGTGTGGCTCGATCCGCAGAAGGTCGCGCAGCGCGGGCTGTCGGCCGAGGACGTCGTGCAGGCGATCCGCGAGCAGAACGTGCAGGTCGCGGCCGGCGTGATCGGCGCGTCGCCGTCGCTGCCGGGCACGCCCCTGCAGTTGTCGGTGAACGCGCGCGGCCGTCTGCAGACGGAGGACGAGTTCGGCGACATCGTCGTGAAGACGACGCCGGACGGCGGCGTCACGCACCTGCGCGACGTCGCGCGGATCAAGCTCGATGCGTCCGAATACGGGCTGCGTTCGCTGCTCGACAACAAGCCGGCCGTCGCGATGGCGATCAACCAGTCGCCGGGCGCGAATTCGCTGCAGATCTCGGACGAAGTGCGCAAGACGATGGCCGAGCTGAAGCAGGACATGCCGGCGGGCGTCGACTACAAGATCGTCTATGACCCGACGCAGTTCGTGCGTTCGTCGATCAAGGCCGTCGTGCACACGCTGCTCGAAGCGATCGCGCTGGTCGTGATCGTCGTGATCGTGTTCCTGCAGACCTGGCGCGCGTCGCTGATTCCGCTGATCGCTGTGCCGGTGTCGATCATCGGTACGTTCTCGCTGCTGCTCGCATTCGGGTATTCGATCAACGCGTTGTCATTGTTCGGGATGGTGCTCGCGATCGGGATCGTGGTCGACGATGCGATCGTGGTGGTCGAGAACGTCGAGCGGAACATCGAAAGCGGGATGAACGCACGGGCGGCGACCTACAAGGCGATGCAGGAAGTGAGCGGGCCGATCATCGCGATCGCGCTGACGCTCGTCGCCGTGTTCGTGCCGCTCGCGTTCATGTCGGGCCTGACCGGCCAGTTCTACAAGCAGTTCGCGATGACCATCGCGATCTCGACGGTGATCTCGGCGTTCAACTCGCTGACGCTGTCGCCGGCGCTGTCCGCGATCCTGCTGAAGGGTCATGGCGACAAGGAAGACTGGCTCACGCGCGTGATGAACCGCGTGCTCGGCGGCTTCTTCCGCGGCTTCAACAAGGTGTTCCATCGCGGTGCGGAGAACTATGGCCGCGGCGTGCGTGGCGTGCTGTCGCGCAAGACGCTGATGCTGGGCGTATACCTCGTGCTGGTGGGCGCGACCGTGCTCGTGTCGAAGGTCGTGCCGGGCGGCTTCGTGCCCGCGCAGGACAAGGAGTACCTGATCGCGTTCGCGCAGCTGCCGAACGGTGCGTCGCTCGACCGCACCGAGAAGGTGATCCGCGACATGGGCTCGATCGCGCTGAAGCAGCCGGGCGTCGAGAGCGCGGTGGCGTTCCCGGGGCTGTCGGTGAACGGCTTCACGAACAGCTCGAGCGCGGGCATCGTGTTCGTCACGCTGAAGCCGTTCTCGGAACGGCATGGCAAGGCGTTGTCGGCCGGTGCGATTGCGGGTGCGCTGAACCAGAAGTACGGCGCGATGAAGGACTCGTTCGTCGCGGTGTTCCCGCCGCCGCCGGTGCTGGGCCTCGGTACGCTCGGCGGGTTCAAGATGCAGATCGAGGATCGCGGCGCGGTCGGCTATGCGCGGCTCGCGGATGCGAGCAACGACTTCATCAAGCGTGCGCAGCAGGCGCCTGAACTCGGCCCGTTGTTCACGAGCTACCAGATCAACGTGCCGCAGCTCAACGTCGATCTCGATCGTGTGAAGGCGAAGCAGCTGGGCGTGCCCGTGACCGACGTGTTCAACACGATGCAGGTGTATCTCGGCTCGCTGTACGTGAACGACTTCAACCGTTTCGGACGTGTGTACCAGGTGCGCGTGCAGGCCGATGCGCCGTTCCGCCAGCGCGCGGACGACATCCTGCAGTTGAAGACGCGTAACGACAAGGGCGAGATGGTGCCGCTGTCGTCGCTCGTCACGGTGACGCCGACGTTCGGCCCGGAAATGGTCGTGCGCTACAACGGCTACACGGCGGCCGACATCAACGGCGGCCCGGCGCCGGGCTTCTCGTCGGGGCAGGCGCAGGCCGCGATCGAGCGCATCGCGCATGAAACGCTGCCGCGCGGCGTGCGGTTCGAGTGGACCGACCTCACGTACCAGCAGATTCTTGCGGGCGATTCGGCGATGTATGTGTTCCCGATCAGCGTGCTGCTCGTGTTCCTCGTGCTCGCGGCGCTGTATGAAAGCCTGACGCTGCCGCTCGCGGTGATCCTGATCGTGCCGATGAGCATTCTGTCGGCGCTGACGGGCGTGTGGCTCACGCAGGGCGACAACAACATCTTCACGCAGATCGGCTTGATGGTGCTGGTGGGGCTGTCGGCGAAGAACGCGATCCTGATCGTCGAATTCGCACGTGAACTCGAACACGACGGCAGGACGCCGCTCGAGGCCGCGATCGAGGCGAGCCGGCTGCGGCTGCGCCCGATCCTGATGACGTCGATCGCCTTCATCATGGGTGTGGTGCCGCTCGTCACGTCGACGGGTGCCGGTTCGGAAATGCGCCATGCGATGGGCGTCGCGGTGTTCTTCGGGATGCTCGGCGTGACGCTGTTCGGGCTGATGCTGACGCCGGTGTTCTACGTCGTGCTGCGGACGCTCGCAGGCGGCAAGATTCACGTCGCCGGGAAGGACTCGGCCGGCTACGGTGTGCCGTCCCAAGGTGTGCCGGCTTCGGATGCTTGAGGACAACACAATGAACAACTTGCACAACACGAATGGCCTGATGCGCTTCGCGAAGGTGGCGGCCGCGAGCACCCTGCTCGCGACGCTGCTCGCCGCGTGCGCGGTGGGCCCTGACTACAAGCGCCCGGATGTGTCGACGCCGACCGCGTTCAAGGAAGCGCCGACGCTTGCCGCCGGCGAACAGGCCGGCACCTGGAAGACGGCCGAGCCGTCGGACGGCGTGCATCGCGGCGAATGGTGGAAGGCGTTCGGCGACCCGGTGCTCGATTCGCTCGAGACGCAGGCGCTCGCCGCGAACCAGAACCTGAAGGCCGCGGCCGCGCGTGTCGAGGAAGCGCGTGCGGCGACGCGTTCGGCGCGCTCGCAGTGGTTCCCGCAGATCGGCGCCGGCTTCGGGCCGACGCGCGAGGGGCTGTCGTCGGCGTCGCAGTTCCAGCCGCAAGGCACGGGGCCGACCAATGCGACGCTGTGGCGCGCGCAGGGCACGGTGTCGTACGAGGCCGACCTGTTCGGTCGCGTCGGCCGCAACGTCGAGGCGTCGCGTGCCGACCAGGCGCAGAGCGAAGCACTGTTCCGTTCGGTGCAGCTCGCGCTGCAGGCGGACGTCGCGCAGAACTACTTCGAACTGCGTCAGCTCGATTCCGACCAGGACCTGTACCGCCGCACGGTGGAGTTGCGCGAGCAGGCACTGAAGCTCGTGCAGCGCCGCTTCAACGAAGGCGACATCAGCGAGCTCGACGTGTCGCGCGCGAAGAACGAGCTGGCGACCGCGCAGGCCGATGCGGTTGGCGTCGCGCGCCGGCGCGCGGCGTCCGAGCATGCGCTCGCGATCCTGCTCGGCAAGGCGCCCGCGGATTTCGCGTTCAAGGAAACGCCGATCGTGCCGGTCGCGGTGAAGGTGCCGCCGGGCCTGCCGTCCGCGCTGCTCGAACGCCGTCCGGACGTGTCGGCGGCCGAGCGTGCGATGGCGGCCGCGAACGCGCGGATCGGCCTCGCGAAGTCGGCGTACTTCCCGAAGCTCGACATCACGGGGGCGTTTGGCTATGAGGCGTCGACGCTCGGCAGCCTGTTCATGTGGTCGAGCCGCACGTTCCTGCTCGGGCCGTTTGCCGGCGCCGCGCTGACGCTGCCGCTGTTCGACGGCGGGCGTCGTGCGGCCGGCGTGCAGCAGGCACGCGCGCAGTACGACGAGCAGGTTGCGAACTACCGGCAACAGGTGCTCGTCGCGTTCCGCGAGGTCGAGGACAACCTTGCCGACCTGCGCCTGCTCGACGACCAGATCCGCGCGCAGGATGCGGCCGTCAACGCGTCGCGGCGCGCGGCGACGTTGTCGCGCACGCAGTATCAGGAAGGCGAGGTCGCGTATCTCGACGTGATCGACAGCGAGCGCTCGGTGCTGCAGTCGCAACTGCAGGCGAACCAGTTGACCGGCGCGCAGGCGGTGTCGACCGTGAACCTGATCCGCGCGTTGGGCGGTGGTTGGGGGGCGGCGCCGACGGCGGTAGGCGATGCGGCGTCCGTCAAGGCGGAAGTGGCCGCGCGTTGAGGCACCGGCCCGCGACGGGCCGACTCGACGGGTAGTCGATCGAAGAACCCCGATCCGTGACGATGCGGATCGGGTTTTTTTATTGGCGGCCGGTTATGCCTGTTGCTCCGGCTTCACGTCCGTGCGTTCGGCGATCACCACCGCGTACCGGCCGACCGCATCGGCGATGCGCTGCGCCAGCTCGGGATCGCGCACCGCGCGCGCAAGCGTGACGCCGCCCGACAGCAGCGCGAGGAACGCGATCGCGCGATCGTCGTCGGGGGTGTCGCCCATCCCGGCCGACACTTCGTCGACGATCTGCCGCAATGCCTGCTCGTACGCGTCGCGCGTTTCGTCGTCGGCGCGCATCACTTCCGGCGACAGGCTCGGCAGCGCACAGCTTTCGCCGAGTTCGCAGGTGCGTCGCGGGCCGAGGTAGAACGACACGAACGGGCGCCGCCAGCGCGCGCCGTGCTCGGCCTTGAACGTCGCGACGCCTTGCCGGAGCTGGGCGAGGCCATCGAGGACGACCTGCCGGAACGCTTCGCCCTTCGTCTTGAAATGGCCGTAGAACGCGCCGTTGGTGACGCCCGCCGCCTTCGTCAGCGGACCGATGCCGGAGCCGCCATATCCCTCCTGGCGGAACAGGCGGCTCGCCGCATCGAGGATGCGCGTGCGGGTTTCGTGCTTGTGCTCGACGGAATAACGCATGACTGGCTCGCTTCAGAGCGATCACTCTTTATCTTGCAAAGAGAGTGATCAGTGTCTATTGTATAGAGAGTGACTGATATTTATATCACGTCACCTAACCGATGACCTGACCAGGAGAAAGTGCGATGCCGATTACGCTGACAGTATCCGAAGGGGTTTTCACGCCGGACGACGAGGGGCCGGTGTTTGCCGAGTTGACCGATGCGCTGCTGGAAGTCGAAGGATTGACCGGGAATGCGTTCCTGGCGCCGAACGTGGTGGGCACGCTCAACGTGCTGCCGCGAAACCGGACCTTCGTGCACGGACGGGCGGAGCCCGCCGCGTTCGTCGAGCTGAAGCTGCCTGCCGTGGCGCTCGCCGCGCCCGACCGGCAGCGGCAATTCGTCGAACGGGCGACCGCGATCGTGCTGCGCCGCGCCGGCGGGCGGCTGACGCCTGCGCAGGTATGGGTGAATGTCGTCCATGCGGTCGACGGCGGATGGGGCATTGCCGGGCGGCGCTATGACAACGCGTCGCTCATCGATTCGATCCAGAGTGCAGCGGCGGCAGCGCATTAATCGCAACTAACGGTCAAGCCGTCAGGCGTTGACCGACGGCGTGGCGGCGCTCGCCGCCACGCTGGTCATTTCTGGTCGCCTGCAGCCCGCAGCGCGCGGACCAGTTCGCTGGCCGCCTTGCCGAGCCCCGTGTGTTTCGGCCGCCGCAGGTACACGGGCAACGGCAGCCCGTTGCGGATGTTCGCGAACACGAGCGGCGCGAGTTCGCCGTCGGCGACATATCGGCCGATCACGGATTCGGGCAGGTTCGCCCAGCCATGTCCGGCCTTCACGAGCGCGATCGCGGTCGCCATGTCGGTGACCTTCCACGTGCGATTGCCGATCAACGGCCGCACGTCGGTCAGCGGCCGCTCGGGATCGGCGATCACGATCTGCCGGAAGCCCGACAGCCGCTCGATCGCTTCCGGTTGCGCGCATTCGGCGATCGCCGGATGGCTCGGCGCGGCGACCGCGATGAGCGTCTCGGTCCACAGCGCGTGGATCTGCTCCTGCGGATGCCGGTCGAGCCCGCCGTACGCGACACAGAGATCGGCGGCGCCGCGATGAAACGGCTTCCGGCAGCGGCCGCTCGGGATCGGCGATCACGATCTGCCGGAAGCCCGACAGCCGCTCGATCGCTTCCGGTTGCGCGCATTCGGCGATCGCCGGATGGCTCGGCGCGGCGACCGCGATGAGCGTCTCGGTC
>NZ_JAAGPB010000231.1:0-13241 GCF_017104585.1 Burkholderia sp. Ac-20392 | reverse complement strand
GAAGCTGAAGATCTGACGCTGACGCACCGCCCGCGCGCACGTCGCGCAGGACGAGCCGTCGCAGACTTACGCGGTCAACATCGTCGGCACGCGCAACCTGCTGGCGGCGCTCGCGGGCCTAGACCGCCGCCCGTCGGCCGTGCTGCTCGCCAGCAGCGCGAACATCTACGGCAATTCGACGGCCGGCGTGCTCGACGAAACCGTCGCACCTGCCCCGGCGAACGACTACGCGGTCAGCAAGCTCGCGATGGAATACGCGGCGAAGCTGTGGGCGGACCGGCTGCCGATCGTGATCGCGCGGCCGTTCAACTACACGGGTGTCGGCCAGAGCGATGCGTACCTGCTGCCGAAGCTCGTCGCGCACTACGCGCGCAACGCACCGCGCATCTCGCTCGGCAATCTCGACGTGAGCCGCGATTTCTCCGACGTGCGCGACGTCACGGCCGCGTACCTGAAGCTGGTCGAAGCCGCGCCGGCCGGCGAGACGTTCAACGTCTGCTCGGAGCGCGCGTATTCGCTGAAGGAAGTGTTGGCGATGCTGTCGCGCATCGCCGGTTACGTCATCGACGTGACGATCGATCCGCGTTTCGTGCGGCACAACGAGGTGAAGAGCCTGAGCGGGTCGCGCGACAAGCTGCGGCGCGCGGTGGGCGAACTGCCCGTCACGCCGCTCGACGAAACGCTGCGATGGATGGTGGATGCGATGCGCGACGACGCGCACGCGGGCGAGCATCGCGCCGGGTAAGCCAGGACGATTTGCATCGACACAAAAACGAAGGGCCGTTCGCTCAAGCGAACGGCCCTTCGTCCATTTGTCACGTCAAATCACGTCACGACACGCGTGACCTGCCCCGCTCAGCCTTCGAGGCCGCGCGCGAGATCCTTGCGCAGGTCGCCCGCGTCTTCGAGGCCGACCGACAACCGGATCAGCCCTTCGCTGATCCCCGCTGCCGCGCGCGCTTCCGGTGTGATGCGGGCGTGGGTGGTCGTCGCCGGATGGGTAATGGTCGAGCGCGTGTCACCGAGGTTGCCGGTGATCGAGATCAGCTTCGTGTTGTCGATCACGCGCCACGCATTCGCGCGCTGCTGTTCAGGCGTATCGCCCTTCAGCTCGAACGACAGGATCGACCCGCCCGCCTTCTGCTGACGCTTCGCGAGTTCGTGCTGCGGGTGCGATTCGAGGCCCGGATGAAACACGCGCGCGACGGCCGGATGCGAATCGAGCCAGCGTGCGATCTCCAGCGCGTTCGCCGACTGCTTCTCGACGCGCAGCGACAGCGTCTCCATCCCCTTCAGCAGCACCCACGCGTTGAACGCCGACAGCGTCGGGCCCGCGCTGCGCACGAACGGGAACACCTTGCCCATGATGAATTCCTTCGAGCCGACCAGCGCGCCGCCGAGCACGCGCCCCTGGCCGTCGAGGAATTTCGTCGCCGAGTGCATCACGACATCCGCGCCGAGCTTCAGCGGCTGCTGCAGCACCGGGCTACAGAAACAGTTGTCGACGACGAACAGCGCGTTCGATGCCTTCGCGATCTTGCCGATCGCCTCGATGTCGGCGAGTTCGGTCAGCGGGTTCGACGGCGTCTCGAGGAAGAACATCTTCGTTTCCGGACGTACGGCTTCCTTCCATGCGTTCAGGTCGGTCGGGTCGACGAAGGTCGTCGTGATGCCGAACTTGCTGAAGATCTGCGAGAACATCCCGAGCGTCGAGCCGAACAGGCTGCGCGAGCTGACGAGGTGATCGCCGGCCTGCAGCGCGGCCATCACGACCGACATGATCGCGGCCATCCCCGACGCCGTCGCGATGCACGCCTCGCCGCCCTCGAGCGCCGCGAGACGCTCCTGGAACATGGTGACCGTCGGGTTCGTGAAGCGCGAATAGGTGAAGTAGTCTTCCGAATTCGCGAAGCGCTCGGCCGCGTCGGCCGCGCTCTGGAAGCAGAAGCTCGACGTGAGGAACAGCGCTTCCGAGTGCTCGTTGAAGTCGCTGCGCAGCGTGCCCGCGCGCACGGCAAGCGTGTCGAAGTTGAGGGAGTCGTCCATGTTCCGTTTTCCGTATTCGATGGCCGCGCGGGTGGCGCGAACCCAGTCAAAACCAGGCCAAAACAAAAAGCCCGCTATGCGTCGGCATCAGCGGGCTTCGGTGCGGTACGACAGCGATCGACTCGGGCCGGTTGCCACCGGCCTTCGCTTTAGCTGTTTTGGGAAGTCGCCCCGCGTCCGCAAGCTGATATCAAATCGACGCAAGGCCACATCCTATCACGCTTCGTCAAAAGCGTGCGCCGGTGTCACTCGACCGACAGCTGCAGGTTCATCTGCGAGCGTTCGGTGTCGCCAGCCGTGTCGCGATCGGCCTGCGATGCCGGCGTGAGGCGCGCGCGCTCGATCGCATCGAGATACTCGGGCGTCACGTCGCCGGTGATGTAGTTGCCGTCGAAACACGACGCCTCGAAGCGTTCGAGCTTCGGGTTGATGTCGCGCACCGCGCGGCGCAGGTCGTCGACGTCCTGGTAGATCAGGTGATCGGCGCCGATGATCTTCGCGACGTCTTCGTCGGTACGGCCATGTGCGACCAGCTCGCCGCGCGTCGGCATGTCGATGCCGTACACGTTCGGGAACTTCACGGGCGGCGCGGCCGACGCGAAGATCACCGACTTCGCGCCCGCATCGCGCGCCATCTGCACGATTTCATGCGAGGTCGTGCCGCGCACGATCGAATCGTCGACGATCAGCACGTTCTTGTCCTTGAACTCGATGCTCATCGCATTGAGCTTCTGGCGCACCGACTTCTTGCGCACGGCCTGGCCCGGCATGATGAAGGTGCGGCCGACGTAGCGGTTCTTGAAGAAGCCTTCGCGGTACTCGACGCCGAGCTTCGCGGCGACCTGCATCGCGGCCGGGCGCGACGAATCGGGAATCGGCATCACGACGTCGATCTGCACGTTCGGCAGCTCGCGCTTGATCTTCTCGGCGAGATAGTCGCCCATGCGCAGACGCACGTTGTAGACCGGCACGCCATCGAGGCACGAATCCGGACGCGCGAGGTACACGTATTCGAACATGCACGGATTCAGCGTCGGCTGCTCCGCGCACTGCTGGCTGTGGAAGTTGCCGGCCGGGTCGATGAAGATCGCTTCGCCCGGCTGCACGTCGCGGACGAATTCGAAACCGATGCCTTCGACGGCCACCGACTCCGACGCGACCATCCACTCGGTGCCGTGCTCGGTTTCGAGCTTGCCGATGCACAGCGGGCGGATGCCGAACGGATCGCGGAACGCGAGCAGGCCGTAGCCGGCGATCAGCGACACGATCGCATACGAGCCCTGCAGGCGGCGATGCACGCCCGCGACGGCCTTGAACACCGACGCCGGGTCGAGTTCGAGGCCCGTGGTCGACAGTTGCAGCTCGTGCGCGAACACGTTGAGCAGCACTTCGCTGTCGGAATTGGTGTTGAGATGCCGGCGGTCGATCCGGAACATCTCGTCCTTCAGTTGCTGCCAGTTCGTCAGGTTGCCGTTATGCGCGAGGATGATCCCGAACGGCGCGTTCACGTAGAACGGTTGCGCCTCGGCTTCGCTCGACGCCGAGCCGGCGGTCGGGTAGCGCACCTGGCCGATGCCGTAGGTGCCGGGCAGGCTGCGCATGTTGCGCGTGCGGAACACGTCGCGCACCATGCCGTTCGCCTTGTACATGTGGAAATTGCTGCCGTCCGCCGTCGCAATGCCCGCCGCGTCCTGACCGCGATGCTGCAGCAGCAGCAGGCTGTCATAGATCAGCTGATTGACCGGGGATTGGGAGATAACGCCTACGATGCCGCACATGGCATGTCCTTCAGAATGACAAAATCGGTTCCGTCCTGCCCGGCCGCGTCGTCACACGCGTACGTACTGGGCCATGCCGTCGGGCAGGAGCTGCTTCAGCTCATGCACGCCCTGTTCGGCGAAAGGACGCAATAGCGCATTGCGCCAGAAATCCTGTTTGGGCAGTTCGGTCAGCCCGGCCGCCGCGACCAGCAGCACTACCAGCACGCAGCCGCGGACGAGCCCGAACATCATGCCCAGCGAGCGGTCGACGCCGCCCAGGCCACTCGCCTGCGCGATCCGCGACAGCAGCGCGTTCGCCACACCGGCGACCAGCACCACGCCGATCACGACCAACGCGAAGGCGATCACCCACTGCGTCAGCGCGCCGCCCGGCCAGTTCGCCGGGATATACGGCACGACCAGTCCGACGTAGCGGCCCGCGATCACGATCGCCGCGATCCAGCCGATCAGCCCGAAAATCTCGGACACGAAGCCGCGCCACGCACCGCGTAGCGCCGACAACACAATCACCGCCAATACAGCGTAGTCGAAAGCCGTCAGCATCGTGCGTTACTGCGTCAGACCGGCTTCGCGCACCTTCGCGATCGCGGCGGAAGCCGCCGCACGATCCGCGAACGGGCCCGCACGCAACAGTGTAGCCGTGCTGCCGTCCGCCTGCTTGCGATGCTCGACATATGCGGGCACGCCCGCCGATTTCAATTTGGTGGCCCACGAACGGGCCGTCGCGTCGTCCTTGAACGAACCGAGCTGCACCGCGAAGCGCGCACCGGCCGGCGACGACGGCGATGAAGCATCGCTGCTGTCCGGGCTGGCGGCGTCGGCATTCGCGACGGCCGCGGGCGCAGGCTTCGGCGCAGCCGGCTTCGCCACGGGGGCAGCCGGTTTCGGCGCGGGCTTCGGCGGCGTCACGCTTGCCGTGGTCGTGGTATCGGGTTTCGCAGCCGGCTTGTCGGCATCCTTCGGCGCGGGCGCCGGTGCAGCCGCAACGGCCACATCGGATGCCGGCGGCTCGTCGTGCGCGACGCCCGCCTGTACGTCGGACGCGTCATCGTCGCGCGGCGCGACCGCCTGGTGCGCGGGCCGGTTCGGAATGTCGATTGCGATATCGTCCGTGACCGGCTTCGGGTGCGAATCGAGCACCATCGGCAGCACGATCACGGCTGCGACGACGAGCGCGATCGCGCCGACGAGGCGACGGCGCGCGCGTTGCTTTTCTGGAAGGGTCGGATCGAGGAGCAGTGCGTCCGATTCCGGACGCTCGGTACGGCGTGAGCGTCGCTCGACGCGTTCAGTGCGCTCCGTGCGCACGTTCCGGGAGGTCCCGGTGCGACCGCCGCGCCGCTGGGGCGCGTCGTCGTCTTTTTTGCCGAACGAGAAAATTCCCATGAATGGCTGAGTCCGAAACTGCCCGTCAGTCAGTGTTGCTGCGATTTACGGTAGGCCAGCACGCCGGCAACCGTATGGAAACTGCCGAAAACCACGATTCTATCATTCTCGGATGCTCTTTTTAGTGCATCGCGAAACGCTTCGGCGGGCGACGTGTAACGCGTGACGCTCGAATCGGGCCCCTCCTCCACGCCGGCCTTGCGCAGCGCGGCTTCGAGCTGCTCCGCGGACGCCGCGCGCGGCAGCGGCAGGTCGGTCACGCACCAGTGGTCAACCTCGCCTTTGAGGTGCTGCAGCACGCCGTCGATGTCCTTGTCGTGCATCGCGCCGAACACTGCGTACGTGTACGGGAAGAAGCCCATGTTGCCGAGATTTTGCTCGAGCACGGCCGATGCATGCGGGTTGTGCGCGACGTCGAGCACGATCGCCGGCTTGCCGGGCAGCACCTGGAAGCGCCCCGGCAGTTCGACGTTCGCGAGGCCGAGCCGGATGTCCTGCGCCGACACCGGCAGCAGCGGGCGCAGCGCTTCGAGCGCGGCGAGCGCGGCCGATGCATTGATCAGCTGATTCGCCCCGCGCAGCGCCGGATACGCAAGCGCCGGATAGCGCTTCTCGCGCCCGAGGTAGCTCCACTGCTGGCGCTCCGCGCCTGCCTGCGCCTCGTAGCGGAAATCGCGTCCGACGAGCCACAGATCGGCGCCGACCGCTTCTGCGTGGTCGATCAGCGTTTGCGGCGCGGCCGGATCGCCGCAGATCGCCGGCTTGCCGGAGCGGAAGATCCCGGCCTTCTCGAACGCGATCTTCTCGCGCGTGTCGCCGAGGTATTCGGTGTGGTCGATGTCGATGCTCGTGACGATCGCGCAATCGGTATCGATGATGTTGACCGCATCGAGCCGGCCGCCGAGGCCGACTTCGAGGATCACCGCGTCGAGCCCGCGCGATGCGAACAGGTGCAGGATCGCGAGCGTCGTGAATTCGAAGTACGTGAGCGACACGGGCTCGGGCAGCGACGTGCGCGCGGCTTCGACGGCCTCGAAGTGCGGCAGCAGCTCGTCATCGGTGACGTTCTGCCCGTTCACGCGCGCGCGCTCGTTGAATTCGAGCAGGTGCGGCGACGTGTGGCAGCCGACCTTGTAACCGGCGCGCACGAGGATCGTCTCGAGGAACGCGCAGGTCGAGCCCTTGCCGTTCGTGCCGCCGACGGTGATGACGGGGCACGCGAATTCGAGCTGCAGCGCCGCCTTGACCTGCCCGATGCGGGTCAGGCCCATGTCGATGCCGACCGGGTGCGCGCGTTCGAGATGCGAAAGCCACGCGTCGAGAGTGGGAAAAGTGCTCATCGGTTCAAATCTGGATCGGGACCGCCACTACGCCAAAAAACGAAGCGCGCCGCCTGGCGCTGAAACCAGGCGACGCGCAGTGTTCACCATCTTGCGCCGGTCAAGCCAGCGCGTCGGCCGGCTGTCGCTGCAGCAGCGCGAGCAGCTGCGCGATCTCGTCGCGCAGCTTGCGGCGGTCGACGATCATGTCGATCGCGCCCGTCTTCAGCAGGAATTCGGCGCGCTGGAAGCCTTCCGGCAGCTTCTCGCGAACCGTCTGCTCGATCACGCGCGGGCCGGCAAAGCCGATCAGCGCCTTCGGTTCGGCGATCACGACGTCGCCGAGGAAGGCGAAGCTCGCCGACACGCCACCCATCGTCGGGTCGGTCAGCACCGAGATGAACGGCAGCTTCGCTTCGGCCAGCTTGGTCAGCATCGCGGTGGTTTTCGCCATCTGCATCAGCGACAACAGGCTTTCCTGCATCCGCGCACCGCCCGAAGCCGTGAAACAGATGAACGGCACTTGCTGTTCCAGCGCGTTCTGCGCGCCGCGTGCGAAGCGCTCGCCGACCACCGAGCCCATCGAGCCGCCCATGAACGAGAACTCGAAGCAGGCCGCGACCACCGGAAGCGTGTGGATCGCACCGCCCATCACGACCATCGCGTCGGTTTCGCCCGTGTCGTCCATCGCTTCCTTCAGACGATCGGGGTACTTGCGGCTGTCCTTGAACTTCAGCGTGTCGACCGGCACGATTTCCTGGCCGATCTCGTAGCGGCCTTCCGGATCGAGCAGCCCGTCGAGGCGCTCACGCGCACCGATGCGCATGTGGTGATCGCACTTCGGGCACACGTGCAGGTTCGCGTCCACGTCGTTGCGGTACAGCACGGCCTCGCAGGACGGGCACTTGACCCACAGGCCTTCCGGAATGCCCTTGCGGCTTTTCGGGTCGGTCTGCTTGATCTTCGGCGGCAACAGTTTGTCGAGCCAGCTCATCGTATGGTTTCCTGTTCCGTGGCGGGCCGGGCCGCATGGCCCGTTCCCGCTTCCTGTGTTGTGTTTATCGCGCCGTCTTGCCCGCGCCGTCCAGGGCGGCGCGCAGCTCGGCGATGAAAGTCTTCAGCGCGGCGGCGGCACCCTCCGGCGCAGCGCTTTCGAGCAGCTGCACGAGGCGGCTGCCGATCACGACGGCGTCCGACACTTCGGCCACCGCGCGCGCCGTTTCGGCGTCGCGAATACCGAAGCCGACGCCGACCGGAACCGGCACGCGCGACTTGATGGCCGGGATTTTACCCGCAATGCTCGAAACATCCAGATTTCCTGCGCCGGTCACGCCCTTGAGCGACACGTAATACACGTAGCCGCTCGCGATCTTGCCGACGTCGGCAATGCGTTCGTCGGTCGACGTGGGCGCGAGCAGGAAGATCGGATCGATCTGCGCGGCACGCATTTTCTCGGCGAACACGCCCGCCTCTTCCGGCGGATAGTCGACGACGAGCACACCGTCGACGCCGGCCGCCTGTGCTTCGGCCGCGAACGCGTCGACGCCCATCCGCTCGATCGGGTTCGCATAGCCCATCAGCACGACGGGGGTTTTGGGGTCGGTTTCGCGAAAGCGCTTCACGTCGGCGAGCACGCTCTTGAGCGTGACACCGCGCGCGAGCGCGCGCTCCGACGAGCGCTGGATCACGGGGCCGTCGGCCATCGGGTCCGAGAACGGCACGCCGAGTTCGATCACGTCCGCGCCGCCTTCGGCGAGCGCGTGCATGAATTCGACCGTCTTGGCCGGATGGGGGTCGCCGGCCGTGATGAACGGGATCAGGCCCTTACGGCCTTGTTCGGCAAGCGCGGCGAAGGTTTGCTGAATACGGGACATGGCAATTTTCCTAGATGCGTTCGGCGATGCGGCGGCGCGATTCACGCGCACGCCGGCGCAGCGAGCGCGTTCACGCGCTCGTGCGCGATCGCACAATAGCTTTCGTTGATCTCGTAGCCGACGAAGTCGCGCCCCTGCCGTGCGCAGGCCACCGCGGTCGTGCCGCTGCCCATGAACGGATCGAGCACGCGGCCGCCCGGCGGGCAGCTTGCGAGCACCATCCGCTCGATGATTTCCAGCGGCTTCTGGGTCGGATGATCGACGCGCTCCGCGTGCTGCCGGTGCAGGCGCGAGACCGACCAGACGTCCTTCGGGTTGTAGCCCATCTCCAGCCACTTGCTGCCTTCGAACAGCTTGCGCGAGCGGGCCTTCTTCGTATCGGCGTCGTACGGGATGCGGACCGGATCGAGATCGAAGTAATACGCCTTGGAAACCGCGAAAAAGCCGATGTTGTCGTGCACCGACGTGAAACGGCGCGTCGTGCCGCCCATGCTCGGCACGCGTCGGTCCCAGATGATCTCGTTGACCATCGTGAGCTGCGTCTTCAGGAAACTGAAGATTTCCGGCGCGTACTGCCACGTGCAGAAGATGTACATCGACCCGCTCGGCTTCAGCTTCGGAATCGCGAGCTCGAGCCACCCGCGCGTCCACGCGAGAAAGTCGTCGCCCGAACGCTTGTCCGAGTCGTTGCCGTAGTCCTTGCCGAGCCCGTACGGCGGATCGGCGACGATCAGGTCGATCGACGCGTCCGGCAGGTGCGCGGCATGGGTCAGGAAATCGCGGTTATGCAGTTCGATCCCGGACGGCAGCGCGCGCGGCACGGCAGCGGCGGGCTGAACCGCCCCCGCCTCGCTCGCGGCGCCGCCGCCCGGTTCTTCGATCAGGTCACGCATCGGTCGGGGTCAGAGTTCGATGCCCGATCGCTCGGCGACCGTGTGCATGTCCTTGTCGCCGCGGCCCGACAGGTTGACGAGCAGGATCTTGTCCTTCGGCAACGTCGGCGCGAGCTTCACGCCATACGCGATCGCGTGGCTCGACTCGAGCGCGGGAATGATCCCCTCGATCCGGCAGCAGTCGTGGAACGCCTTCAGCGCTTCCTCGTCGGTGATGCCGACGTACTGCGCCCGGCCGCTGTCCTTCAGCCACGCGTGCTCGGGGCCGACGCCCGGATAGTCGAGGCCCGCCGACACCGAATGCGTCTCGATGATCTGGCCGTCGTCGTCCTGCAGCAGGTAGGTACGGTTGCCGTGCAGGACGCCCGGGCTGCCGGCGATCAGCGACGCCGCGTGATGGCCCGTGTCGAGGCCGTCGCCGGCGGCTTCGACGCCGATCAGCTGCACCGAGGTGTCGTCGATGTACGGATAGAAGATGCCCATCGCGTTCGAACCGCCGCCCACACAGGCGATCACCGCGTCAGGCTGCCGGCCGGCGAGCTCGGGCATCTGCACCTTGCACTCGTCGCCGATCACGCGCTGGAAGTCGCGCACCATCATCGGGTACGGGTGCGGACCCGCGACCGTGCCGATGATGTAGAACGTGTTCTCGATGTTCGTGACCCAGTCGCGCATCGCTTCGTTCAGCGCGTCCTTCAGCGTGCGCGAACCCGACTCGACCGGCACGACCGTCGCGCCGAGCAGTTTCATCCGGTAGACGTTCGCGGCCTGGCGGCGCACGTCTTCCGAACCCATGTAGACGACGCACTCCATCCCGAAGCGCGCGCAGATCGTCGCGGTCGCGACGCCGTGCTGGCCGGCGCCCGTCTCGGCGATCACGCGCTTCTTGCCCATGCGCTTCGCGAGCAGCGCCTGGCCGATCACGTTGTTGATCTTGTGCGCACCCGTGTGGTTCAGGTCTTCGCGCTTCAGGTAGATCTGCGCGCCGCCGAGCGTCTCGCTCCAGCGCTGTGCGTGATAGATCGGCGACGGGCGGCCGACGAAATGCTTCAGCTCGCGCTCGAATTCGGCGACGAAATCGGGATCGTTCTGGAATTTTTCATACGCCGCGCGCAGTTCGTCCAGCGCGTGAATCAGCGTCTCGGCGACAAACGTGCCGCCATACGGGCCGAAGTGGCCGCGATCATCAGGAAGGTTGTACATGGTGTCTCTCTCGATCGGTCGGCGCGCCCCGCTTTCGGGGCCGCACCGCTTGCATCACCCGGCGTCCGCTTCGCGCACCGCGCGTACGAACGCCGCCATCCGGGCGTGATCCTTCACGCCCTTCGCGCCCTCCACTTCGATGCCACTCGAGACATCGACAGCAAACGGGCGCAACTGGCGAATCGCATCACCGACGTTTTGCGCGCTCAAGCCACCACTCAAAACGGCCCGATGCGCGAGCTCTGCGGGAATAAGAGACCAATCGAAGACCTTGCCGCTACCACCGTAATCCGGCACCAGGGTGTCGAACAGGAGGCCGCGCGCTTTCGAATAACGAAGACCCGATTCTACCAAATCGGCCGACTGCGTCGAGGGGCCCACGCGCACCGCGCGCAGCCACGGCAGGCGCGCCGCGCGGCCTAGCGCGTCGCACTGTTCGGGCGTCTCGTCGCCATGGAACTGCAGCAGCGTGAGCGGCACGTCGCGCACGACGGCCTCGATCTCGGCCTCGGTCGCGTTCACGAACAGCCCGACCACCGACACGAACGGCGGCGCGAGACGCGCCAGCTCGGCCGCCTGCGCGATCGACACCGCGCGCGGGCTCTTCGGGTAGAACACGAGGCCGATCGCATCGGCGCCGAGCGCGGCCGCGTGCAGCACGTCCTCGGGGCGCGACAGCCCGCACAGCTTGATGCGGGTGCGCGGCGGCAGACCGGCCGCGGCGGGAGTCGAGGGAGACACGGCGTGATCCGTCATGATTGCGGGTCCAGATCGGCCCAGACGCTGCTCCACGGCACACTGCCGAGCTGCGCGGGCGGGACGGCGAATTCCGCCGGGTAGCCGACGTGGGCGAGATACAGCCCGTCGGCCATGAACGTGGGCGCCGCGAGATTGCGGTCGCGCCCGGCCAGCACGTCGGCGAGCCAGTCGGCCGGATAGCGGCCTCGACCGACCGCGACGAGGCAGCCCATCAGGTTGCGCACCATGTGGTGCAGGAACGCGTTGGCGCGGAACCGGAAATGAACGAAATGGCCCACGCGCCGCACGTCGATCTGGTACAGGTGTTTGACCGGCGTCTTCGACTGGCATTCCGACGACCGGAACGACGAGAAATCGTGCTCGCCGATCAGGTGCGCGGCGGCGGCGCGCATCGCGTCGTCGTCGAGCGGCGTATGGATCCAGCCCGCGCGCCCCGCCAGCATCGGCGAGCGCACGGGATGCACGTACAGCGCGTAGTAATAGGTGCGTTCGAACGCCGAGAAACGCGCGTGGAACGTGTCCGGCATCGGCTTCGCCCACTGCACCGCCACGGTCGACGGCAGGAACGCGTTGGTGCCGCGCACCCACGAGAAGACTTCGCGATCGAGGTCGGTATCGAAGTGCACGACCTGCCCGAGCCCGTGCACGCCCGTGTCGGTTCGCCCGGCCACCGTCGTATGCAGCGGCACGCGCGCGAACTCGGCCAGCGCGTGCTCGAGCCGATCCTGCACGGTCTTGCCGTGCGGCTGCGCCTGCCAGCCGCAGAACGCCGCGCCGTCGTACTGAATGCCGAGCGCGATCCGCATCACGCCTCGTCCGCCAGCTTCGCAAGCAGCGCGCGCGCATCGTCGCGCGTCGCAACGTCGTTCGCGTCGACCACTTCCTGCAGCAGCGTCCGCGCACCGGACAGGTCGCCCAGCTCGACGTACTCGGATGCGAGGTCGAGCTTGTTGCGCGCGATACGGGCAAGCTCGTCCGGCGTCAGCGCCGGCAACGCAGCGCCCGGCGCAGACGGCAGGTCGAGATCGAAATCGAGCTTCAGTGCACCGAACTGCGCGCCACCGAGCGGCGGCAGCGACGACGTCGCGAACGGGCTGCCCGCCTGGCTCGCAGGCGTCGCCGCGTCCGGATCCCAATCGAACTCGTCATCCTGGTCGGCCGGATGTTCCGGGGCCGGATCGATCGAGCCAATCGGCAGGTGCTGGGTGACTTGACCGTTAGTTGCGATTTTGCCGGTGTCGGACTGCCCTGCCTGCGCAGCTGGCTCATCCGCTGCCAGCGACAACTCGTCCGGCGTGCGCGGCGGCAGCGGCATGTCGAGGCTGTTGAGCGCGCTGATCGCGTTCTGCATCAGCGTCGCATGCTGCGCTTCGGCGGGTGCGGGTGCGGCCGGCGTCTCGACCGGCGTCTCCACCGGCATCGCTATCCGCGTCTCCACCGACGTCTCGATCGGCGTCTCTGCCGACGCTTCGACCGGCTTTTCGGCCTGTGTTTCGGCCGCGACCTTTTCGATCGGCTCGGCATCGCGCGAAACCGGAGCCGCCTCGCTCGCCGGCGGCACTACGGCGTGCGCGGTCGGCAATTCAGGCTGCTCGACATGCGGCTTCGCCACATCCGACGCCGGCGGCACATCCGTATCCGGCGTCTCGACCGGCTCCGCCGCTGCGGCAGTCGCCGCGGCCAGGCTCAAGTCGGAAGCGGCATCACGCGCGACCGGCATCTCGGGCCGGATCGGCAGTTCAGGTTCGACAGAAGGCGCGGCTTCGGCTTGCGCAGTGGCAGCCGCAGCCGCGACACCGCCCGCTACCGTAGCGGTAGCCGCCGTGTCCGAACCCGCATCGTCCGTGCGCCGGCCCTTCCTGCGCTTGCGCCACGCGAAACCTGCCGCGAGGACGATCACGGCCGCACCGGCCACCGCGGCCGGACGCCAGTCCATCTGCTCGTTACCGCGTGCAGGTGCTGCGACCGGCGCGGCCGGTA
>NZ_JAAGPB010000230.1:0-234 GCF_017104585.1 Burkholderia sp. Ac-20392 | reverse complement strand
TGCGTATTAGTTTAGCAGTAGTAGCACCGATATATGCGACACCAGATCACGACAGTGTCTATGTCGTGAATGTAGCGAACTACAGTTCACATGATGCACACAGACGTCGCACACTAGAGCCGTGTAACTTGTCCTACAGAGCTACCTTCTAAATGACTCGCTCTGACTGTAGGGTATATCTATTTCTTGTTAGATGCAACCAAACTCAATAAACTATTATTATTTTTTTTTTTA
>NZ_JAAGPB010000229.1:0-13062 GCF_017104585.1 Burkholderia sp. Ac-20392 | reverse complement strand
CGACGATCGGCAGCCCGGGCGCCGCGTCGCGCAGCGTCGCGAACACCGCGTCCTGTTCGCGCGCGTCGAGCAGCACGCCCTCACCGGTCGTCGCGCCCGCGACGAAGCCCGCGATGCCCGCGGCCGCATAGTGGCGCGCGAGTCGCGCGAGCGCGGCATGGTCGACTTCGCCGTGGTGGAACGGCGTGATGATCGGCAGCCAGATACCTTCGAAACGTGTGTTCATGCAAAGCCTCATGGTGGAAACGGAGTGGGAAGGAACCGTTCCGCCGGCGGAGAGCCGGAGCGAGGCGTGCGAGCAAGGAGAAAGAAACGACCTGCGGGCATCCCGTCCGGCATTCGCCTGACGGGACGCGACGTCCCCGTCAGTCGAGGAGTCGTTTTTTCAGTTTCAGCCCGGCCGCGCGCGCACCTGCCGCGACGGCGGCGAGGATCGGAAGCGAGCGCAGGGCAGCGGACATGGAGGAACCGGGAAATGGGCTGAGCGGCGATCTTAACACCGGATCCGATCCGCACGCGAGCGTCCGCCGCCGTTTAGCAGGATTCGAGATTTGCTTTCCACGACTGATTGGAAAGCGCGCCGCGCCCGGCCGCTAGAATGCCCGCTTACGTTTCGATGACAGCGCGTACGCGTGCCGTCACGCACATTCACCACCACTGGAAACGGGGCATATCACGATGGCAAGCATGAAGGGGATCGGTCGCTGGCTGCACACGGGCGCGGCGGCGGCGCTGGTCGTGGCGGCAACGGCCGCGCACGCGGATACGTCGATCCTGAACGTGTCGTACGACGTGACGCGCGAACTGTACAAGGACATCAACGCGGGTTTTGCCGCTGCCTACAAGCAGAAGACCGGCGAGACGATCGCGATCAAGCAGTCGCACGGCGCGTCGAGCGCGCAGGCGCTGTCGGTGCTGCAAGGGCTGCAGGCCGACGTCGTGACGATGAACCAGCCGAACGACATCGACCTGCTCGCCGAGCGTGGCCAGCTGCTGCCGAAGGACTGGCGCGCGCGCTTCCCGGACAACAGCTCGCCGTACTCGACCACGATGGTGTTCCTGGTGCGCAAGGGCAACCCGAAGACGATCAAGGACTGGAGCGATCTCGCGAAGCCGGGTGTCCAGGTGGTCATCGCGAACCCGAAGACGTCGGGCAATGGCCGCTACGCGTATCTCGCCGCGTGGGGCTTCCAGAAGCAGAAGGGCGCGACCGACCAGCAGGCGATCGACTTCGAGAAGGCGATCTTCCGTAACGTGCCGGTGCTCGATTCCGGCGGTCGCGGCGCGACGACGACGTTCACGCAGCGCGGCATCGGCGACGTGCTGGTCACGTTCGAGAACGAAGTCGCGCTGATGGACACCGGCGCATCGGGCGCGCAGTTCGATGCGGTGTACCCGTCGGCGAGCATCCTCGCGGAGCCGCCCGTCGCCGTCGTCGACAAGGTCGTCGACAAGAAGGGCACGCGCAAGGTCGCGCAGGCGTATCTCGACTACCTGTACACGCCGGAAGCGCAGGAGATCATCGCGCAACACCATCTGCGCCCGCGCGACGCGAACGTGCTGAAGAAGCATGCGGCCGAATTCAAGCCGCTGAAGACGTTCAGCGTCGAGCAGGTATTCGGCAGCTGGGCGAACGCGCAGAAGACGCATTTCGCGGACGGCGGCACGTTCGACCAGGTGATCGTCGACCGCAAGTGAGCGCCGCGCGCACCGCGCGCTTGCCCACGCTCCGACGACGCAGCCGGCCGCTTCCGCGGCCGGTTTTTTTTTGCGCCGAGCAGCCGGCGGTGCGCAGCATTTCCGTTCCGAACCGGCACGCATACCCGGCCGCCGCCGCGCGTGCTACGCTCATCGCCTCCCTGCTTCCGGCGCCGCGCGATGAATGTCGATTCGTCCTCCCCAGCCTCCCGCGGCCGTGGCCGCAAGATCTGGTCGGGCACGCGCCCGGTCATCGCGTACGGGATGCCGCCGCTTGGCTGGCGCGACCTCTATCACCGCGCGCTGACGGTGAGCTGGCCCGTATTCTTCCTGTCGCTCGCCGTGCTGTTTCTGCTGCTCAACGGCGGTTTTGCGACGCTCTACATGCTCGGTCATACGCCGATCGCGAACCAGTCGCCAGCCGGCTTCGGCGGCGCGTTCTTCTTCAGCGTCGAGACGCTCGCGACCGTCGGCTACGGCGACATGCATCCGCAGACCGTCTATGCGCACCTGGTCGCAACGTTCGAGATCTTCGTCGGGATGTCGGGCATTGCGATGGCCACGGGGCTCGTGTTTGCACGGTTTTCGCGACCGCAGGCGAAGATCCTGTTCGCGCGCTACGCGATCGTCCGGCCGTTGAACGGCAGGATGACGCTGATGGTGCGCGCCGCGAATGCGCGCCAGAACGTGATTGCCGAGGCACAGGCGAAACTGCGGCTGATGCGCGTCGAAGGCACGCACGAGGGCTACACGCTGCGCAAGATCCACGACCTGCCGCTCGTACGCAGCGAGCATCCGATTTTCCTGCTCGGCTGGAACCTGATGCACGTGATCGACGAATCGAGCGCGCTGTTCGGCGAGACGCCCGAATCGCTCGCCGCACGCGACGCATCGTTGCTGATCACGATCGAAGGCTCGGACGAGACGACCGCGCAGGTGATGCAGGCGCGTCATTCCTGGGAGCATGGCGAGATCCGCTGGCGTCACCGCTATGTCGACCTGATGCACGACGAAGACGGCATCACGCACATCGACTACACGCATTTTCATGAGGTGGTGCCGGTCGACACCGATACCGACGAGCGCGGCTCGCCGGGTGCGGTGGTCAATGCCGGCGCCGCGACGTCAGGCCCGGCCGCGTAGGTGCGCTCGCGGGCGGCTGGTAGCGCCGCCCGCCACGCACGACACGTCCATACGTCACGCATGCAGCAGACGCGCCGCTTCGCGCTGTTCGATCGCGACCGCGCGGCGAAAGGCGTCGCGGTCCTCGGCGCGCGCGACGTAATCGCCGAGCACACCTTCGTGCGGCAGCAGATGCGCGTCGAACGCGATCTTCAGCGTGCTGGCGAGCAGCAGGTCGGCCGCGGTGAAGTGGTCGCCGACGAGCCACGGACTATGGGCGAGCGCTTGCGCAAGGGCGCGCTGCACGCGCGTGATGTTGCCCCAGCCGAACGCGACCGGATTGCCCGACGCGCCGGTGAATTTTTCGGCCATCGCCGGTTCGAGGCAGGTCGGGGTGAAGAACAGCCATTGGAGAAAACGGCCGCGCAGCGGATGGTCGGGCGCGACGCCGAGCCCGGCGCCGGGGCAGCGGTCGGCAAGATAGAGCAGCACGGCGCCCGATTCGGCGAACGGCACGCTGCCGTCGTCGAGCGCGGGCAGCTTGGCCATCGGGTTGACCTGCACGAACGCGTCGCTGCCCTGTTCGTGCGAACGCAGGTCGATCGGCACGAGTTCGTACACCACGCCGAGTTCTTCAAGCATCCACAATGCCCGGAATGCCCGGGTTTTCGGCCAGTAGTAGAGCTTCATCGTGCCTCCGCGTTGGGGTGCAGCTGTCGGTCCGGTGGATGCTCAAGCGTACCCGAGCGCCGACGGTTCGGACAGGGGCGCCCGGCTAGGGGCGGCTATCTGCGTGCGATGGCCGGATGCGTTGTGTGTTGCGTGTGAATCGTGCGGAAAACCGGGAAAGCCTTATGACACAAGGGTGTTAGTCTGTAACTAGTCTTGATAAGACTAGTTATAAGTAAATGAAGATTCGGCCGTGAGCCGGCATCCCTTGCACGGCATCACGGGTGCCTGCAGCGCCCACACACACGGCCACGCTGGCATCTTTCCGCAATCACGGATGCATCGCGAAGCAGGGAAATCATGGGAGACAACTCACGCATGGCAAACGACGATCGCATCACGATCATTCCGAGAAGAACGCCGGAATCGGCGGCGATGGTGGCCGAAGTCAGGCGGGCGATGTCGATCGCCGCGCGGATCAATCGCCTGACGTTCGACGATGCCGCCGAGGTTCGCACCTTGTTCGGAGAACTGATCGGCACGCAGGTGGATGACGGCTTCGTGTTGATCCCGCCGTTCCATGCGACAGGCGGCACCGGCATGAAGCTCGGGCGCAACGTGTTCGTCAACCAGAACTGCACGTTCTACGATCTCGGCGGGCTCGAGATCGGCGACGACGTGATGATCGGGCCGAACGTCAACCTGATCACGTCCGGTCATCCCGTCGAACCTTCGCGGCGGCGCGACGCCGTCGTCGCGAAGCCGATCGTGATCGAACGGAACGTCTGGATCGGCGCCGGTGCGACGATCATCGGCGGTGTGACGGTGGGCGAGAACTCGGTGGTCGCGGCCGGGGCCGTCGTCACGCGGGATGTTCCGCCGAACGTGCTGGTCGGCGGCAATCCGGCAGCGGTCATCCGGTCGATTGCCGAGTAACGCGACGCGCGGGCGCATGCCCGTTCGATGCAGCCAGGCTGGACGGATGTGGATAACCCACCCTCGAGGCGACTCGAAACGCTGTGCATTTGAATGGTGAGTGTGCCGCCGAGGCCGTCTGGATGGGGCTTTCCGGTAATTGCCCGATAGCCGCCGGTGGATGCGTGAGCCGCTCCTGCCGATGGTCGGACGAAAGTCGCCCCGCGCGATCGGTTGTGGATATCCTCACGCCGAAACGACTCGGCGCCCTGTGCATTTCACAGGTGAGGGTCACCGGATGATACGGAATGCATGAAGCGGGGTGTGGACAACTCGCCCGCAAAACGACGCGAAATGCTGTGGAATTCAACGGTGAGGGGCGACGTCCGATCGGACGATGCGCCTGTCCTGGCGCGGTTTTCCGATCTTTGCCGTGGTTCGGAGCGCCGCGCATTCTAGCCGAACGCGCGCCTGCTTGGTCGAACCGCGCGAGTGCTGAGACGTGGATATCCGGGTCAGGAGGCTACCCGGAAGGCCGTGCATTTTAACGGTGCGCGCGGGTGTGTGGTCTGCAATACGCAGATTTCGCCACGCTTTGCTGCGTTCGCCAGCGACTCGAAGCGCTGCGCAATGCAAGGGTGAGCGTGAACACGAGATCAGCGGTCAGCGCACCAAGAGGCGATCATTCGGCCGCCGGCGCCGTCTGAAGCGTCGTGTATCGTCAGGCTCGCATGCGAGCATGCGAACGGGGCAAACATAGGCACCCGTGTGGATATCCGGCCGCCGAAACAACTCGCGACACTGTGCATTTCGACGGTGAGTGTCAGGGCTCAATCGGCTGATGAGCCCCTTCCAGCATGGATTACAGGCTTGACCGCACGTTTCGCGGTGCGCATCCGTTGTCGCATCGGCGGATGCTCAGCCATGTGGATATCCTGCGTCCTGAATCACTCGAAGGGCTGTGGTTTTCAACGGTGAGGGTGCCCCCATGGCCGGTCGGCAATGCCGGATTAACCGCTGTTGCGGACACTCGAAGCCCTGTGAATTTCAACGGTGAGCGCGGGCCCGCGATTGTGCAGCATGCCCATGCAGGCGTGCAAATCCGGCCGATAAACCTACTCACGTCCCAGTGTGTTTCAACGGTGGGTGCAAGCCCGCGATTGTGCGGCACGCGTGTACTAGCGTGCCAGTCCGGCGGACAAATCCGCTCGCAACCTAGTGTATTTCCACGGTGAGCGCGAGCCCGCGATTGTGCAGCATGCGGGTTCCTGAGTGCCAGTCCGGCCGATGAGCTCGCTCACGACCCAGTGTGTTTCAAAAGTGAGCCCAAGCCCGCGAATGCGTAGCATGCGTGTACCGGCGTGCCTGTCCGGCCGACCAACCCGCTCGCGACCCGGTGTATTTCCACGGTGAGCCCGAGCCCGCGATTGCGCAGCATGCGGGTTCCTGCGTGCCAGTCCAGCCGACCAACCCGCTTGCGACCCAGTGTATTTCCACGATGAATGCGAGTCCGCGATTGCCCGGCACGCGTGTTCCGGCACACCTGCCCAGCCGACAAACCCACCCGCGCCCCCGAGTATTCGAGCGCTGAAGGCGAGCCACCGATCGAAGCAATACGTTCTCATTGATGTGGATATCCGCGGTTGAAACCCACTCGCCGCGCTGTGAATTCGAACGGTGAGCGTCGAGGCAAGCGCCAAACGCATGCCGGCAGCGATGTGGACATCCCGGCCCCAGGCCACTCGAAACGCTGTGCAATCGAGCGGTGAGCGTGCGAGCCAGGTCTGCGAGAAGGGCGCGGCATTGTGGACATCCCACGCCACCGACCAATCGCAACGCTGTGCATTTCATCGGTGAGACTCACTGCCTCGAATCGCTGAAATCCTTGTCACACGGGGCGCGAGCGCCATCCTCCCCCTACCAGGGGCCACCGCCGGACCGCCACGCGTTTCCACGGCAATCGACCCACCCGTCCCGACACGTCGCCGATCCCGTCCGGCCGCCGTGTGCGAAAACTCTCTCAAATCTCGGCAAAAACCTGCGCAGTTTTTCTCACTGAGGGCCTGCCCGAGCAAGATGAGAAAAAACATTCTCGGCTGCGCGCGAAAAAATAGAGCCATTCGCTGCCGCCAGTCTCGCGTCGCCCGACGCCCTGTCGAGCAGCCCAGAACAGCACAATCCGGAGACATCCCCCATGACTGCCCGCTTGCCCGTCGACGGCACGCCTGCCCTGTCCGACTACCGCCTGACCGACAACCTGACCGCGACGCGCGGCCGGATCTTCCTGACCGGCACGCAGGCGCTGGTTCGCCTGTTGCTGATGCAACGTACGGTCGACGCCGAACAGGGGCTCAACACGGCCGGCTTCGTCAGCGGCTATCGTGGCTCGCCGCTCGGCATGGTCGACCAGCAGCTGTGGAAAGCGAAGAAACTGCTCGACGCCGGCGGCGTGCGCTTCCTGCCCGCGATCAACGAGGAACTCGGCGGCACGGCCGTGCTCGGTACGCAGCGGGTCGAGGCCGACCCCGAGCGCACGGTCGAGGGCGTGTATGCGATGTGGTACGGCAAGGGCCCGGGTGTCGATCGCGCGGGCGACGCGCTGAAGCACGGCAACGCGTACGGCTCGTCGCCGCATGGCGGCGTGCTCGTCGTCGCGGGCGACGACCACGGCTGCGTGTCGTCGTCGATGCCGCATCAGAGCGACTTCGCGATGATCGCGTGGCACATGCCGGTCGTGAACCCGGCGAACATCGCCGACATGCTCGAATTCGGCCTGTACGGCTGGGCGCTGTCGCGTTACTCGGGCGCATGGGTCGGTTTCAAGGCGATCTCGGAAACGGTCGAGTCGGGTTCGACCGTCGACCTCGATGCGCTGCAGACGCAGTGGCCCGCGCCGGAAGGCTTCGCGCCGCCGGCGGGCGGCCTGCACAACCGCTGGCCGGACCTGCCGAGCCTCACGATCGAGGCGCGCCTCGCGGCGAAGCTCGACGCGGTGCGCCATTTCGCGCGCACCAACAGCATCGACAAGTGGATCGCGCCGAGCGCACAGGCGAACGTCGGCATCGTGACCTGCGGCAAGGCGCATCTCGACCTGATGGAAGCGCTGCGCCGCCTCGACCTGACGGTGGCCGACCTCGACGCGGCCGGCGTGCGGATCTACAAGGTCGGCCTGTCGTACCCGCTCGAAATGACGCGCGTCGAAACCTTCGTCGACGGGCTCGCCGAAGTGCTCGTGATCGAGGAGAAGGGCCCCGTCATCGAGCAGCAGATCAAGGACTACCTGTACAACCGCACGGAAGGCGCGCGCCCGCGCGTGCTCGGCAAGCATGACGCGGCCGGCGCCTGCCTGCTGTCCGAGCTCGGCGAGCTGCGTCCGTCGCGCATCCTGCCGGTGTTCGCCGACTGGCTCGCGCGCCACAAGCCGGCGCTCGACCGCCGCGAACGCGTGGTCGATCTCGTCGCGCCGCAGATCCTGTCGAACGAGGCGGACGCGGTGAAGCGCACGCCGTACTTCTGCTCGGGCTGCCCGCACAACACGTCGACGAAGGTGCCGGAGGGCTCGATCGCGCAGGCCGGCATCGGCTGCCATTTCATGGCGTCGTGGATGGAGCGCGACACGACGGGGCTGATCCAGATGGGCGGCGAGGGCGTCGACTGGGCCGCGCACGCGATGTTCACCAACACGAAGCACGTGTTCCAGAACCTCGGCGACGGCACCTATTTCCACTCGGGCATTCTCGCGATCCGCCAGGCCGTGGCCGCGAAAGCGAACATCACGTACAAGATCCTCTACAACGACGCGGTCGCGATGACGGGCGGCCAGCCGGTCGACGGCAGCATCTCGGTGCCGCAGATCGCGCGGCAGGTCGAGGCGGAAGGCGTGTCGCGCTTCGTCGTCGTGTCCGACGAACCGGAGAAGTACGACGGCCATCACGGCCAGTTCCCGACGGGCACGACGTTCCATCACCGCAGCGAACTCGACACCGTGCAGCGCGAGTTGCGCGAGACGCCGGGCGTCACCGTGCTGATCTATGACCAGACCTGCGCGGCCGAGAAGCGCCGCCGCCGCAAGAAGGGCGAGTTCCCCGACCCGGACAAGCGCCTGTTCATCAACGATGCGGTGTGCGAAGGCTGCGGCGATTGCGGCGTGCAGTCGAACTGCCTGTCGGTCGAGCCGCTCGAAACACCACTCGGCCGCAAGCGCCGCATCGACCAGTCGTCGTGCAACAAGGACTACTCGTGCGTGAACGGCTTCTGCCCGAGCTTCGTGACGGTCGAAGGCGCCGCGCTGAAGAAGGCCGCCGGCGCCGCATTCGACGAAGCCGCGCTCGCCGCGCGCGTCGACGCTTTGCCGGTGCCGGCCACGCATCTCGACGCGGCGCCGTTCGACATGCTCGTGACGGGCGTTGGCGGCACGGGCGTCGTGACGGTCGGCGCGCTGATCAGCATGGCCGCGCACCTCGAAGGCAAGAGCGCATCGGTGCTCGATTTCATGGGCTTCGCGCAGAAGGGCGGCTCGGTGCTGTCGTTCGTGCGGATCGCATCGAGCGATCGCTGGCTGAACCAGGTGCGCATCGACACGCAGCAGGCCGACGTGCTGCTCGCGTGCGACATGGTCGTCGGTGCGAGCGCCGAGGCGCTGCAGACCGTGCGTCACGAGCGTTCGCGGATCGTCGTCAACACGCACCGGATCCCGAACGCGTCGTTCGTGCAGAACCCCGACGCGAACCTGCATGCGGATGCGCTGCTCGAGAAGATGCACCACGCGGCCGGCGACGGCTACCTGTCAAGCTGCGACGCGCAGGCGCTCGCCGCGAAGTTCCTCGGCGACTCGATCGGCGCGAACATCCTGATGCTCGGCTACGCGTGGCAGCTCGGCCTCGTGCCGGTGTCGCATGCCGCGATGATGCGCGCGATCGAGCTGAACAATGTCGCGGTGCCGATGAACAAGCTCGCGTTTTCGATCGGCCGGATGGCGGCCGGCGACGCGGCGGGCCTCGATGCGTTGTGGAACGCGCGCCACACGGTGGCCGCGCATGCCGCACCGGAGACGCTCGCCGAACTGATCGCCGATCGCGAAGCGCGTCTCGACGCGTACGGCGGCGCACGCTATGTCGAGCGCTTCCGTGCGCTCGTGAGTGCGGCGCGCGCGAAGGGCGACGAAGCGCTGACGCGCGCGGTCGCGACGACGTTCTATCGGCTGCTCGCGGTGAAGGATGAATACGAAGTCGCGCGGCTGTACACGGACGACGCGTTCCGCACGGCGCTCGAAGCGCAGTTCGAAGGCGTGCCGGGGCAGACCTATCGCGTGAAGTTCAACCTGGCGCCGCCGACGGTCGCGAAGGCCGGCAGCGACGGCAGCGCGCCGAAGAAGCGCGTGTTCGGCCAGTGGATGTGGCCGGTGTTCGGCATGCTGGCGCGCGTGCGCAGCCTGCGCGGCACGTGGCTCGATCCGTTCGGTCGCACCGTCGAGCGCAAGATGGAGCGTGCGCTCGCCGACGACTACGAGACGACGCTCGCGCGTGCGCTCGCCGCGACGACCGCCGGCAATGCGGCGCAGGTCACGCAACTGGCCGACCTGCATGCACGCGTGCGCGGCTTCGGCCACGTGAAGGTGCGCAATCTTGCCGGCGTGAAGCGCGCGGAGCGCGAGCTCGCGCTGCAGCTCGGCATCGAAGCGGCGACGAGCGCGGCCGTGCAGCACGCGCTCGACGAGATGAAGGGCGCGGGGATGCTGAAGGGGATTCCGGTCGTCGTCGCGAAGTAACGCGAACGCGGGCGGATGTGAAAACGGCGACGCTTGTGCGTCGCCGTTTTTTATTGGGTGGCTGCTGCGCAGAGGCAGCCGCCTGATCTTCAGAGAATGCCTTTCTTGCGCGTCGACAGCGCGGTCTCCGACAGATCGATCTCGCGGAGCAGCTTCGTCAGCGTCTCGTCGGATATCTTGCTCTCGCTGCGCAGCCGGTACAGCGCGGAGCGTTCCGCGCGCACGGCCGCGATCCGCATCTGCAGTTCCATCGTTTCGGCCTGCTTCGCTTCCGCGCGCGGTGTGGGGCCGTCCTCGGCGAGCGTCGCGAGGCGGCGGCGGTACTGGTCCATCACGCGTGCGGAGATATCCGCGCAGCGTGCGGCGCCCGATTCGTCGAGATCGACCGAGATCGCGTCGTGCGACGAGTCGATCGCGCGGATCGCGGCCTGCGCGGCGGCCGCGCGCGCGGCGCGTTCCTCGTCGCCGAGCGGGCTGCGCGACGAACGCACGCCGCGCAGCAGCAGCGGCAGGCCGATCACCGCGACGATGAGCGAGCCGAGGATCACGGCCGACGCAACGAAGATCGCCGTGTCACGTCCCGGCAGCGGCACGCCGTCGGACAGCGCGACCGGAATCGACAGCACGCCGGCCAGCGTGACCGCGCCGCGCACGCCGCCGACCGTCATCACGGCGATCGTGCGCACGCCGGCCATCGTGCCCGTGAGGCCCTGGCGCGCGGCGCGACGGCTCGCGAACCAGCGCAGCAGCCAGACCCACAGGAAGCGGATCGCATACAGCGCGAGCATCATCGCGCAGACGTTGAAGACCATCCGGCCGACGAGCGCGTCGCTCGTGTGGTGCGCGTCGACGAGCGTGCGGCCGATGATGTGCGGCAGCTGCAGCCCGAGCATGATGAACACCATGCCGTTGAACACGAACTCGATCATCGCCCACGTGCTTTCGGCGCGCACGCGCGATGCGACCGTGCTTTTCCGCGAGAAGCTCGTGTAGTTCATCATCATCCCGGCCGACACGGCCGCCAGCACGCCCGACAGGTCGAGGTGCTCGGCGAACAGGTAGGCCGCGAACGGCACGAGCAGCGTCATCACGATGCCGGGGGCCGGATCGCCTTCCTGCTCGGCATTCAGGAAGCGCGTCGACAGCGCGCTGAACGCCCACGACACGATCGCGCCGGTCGCGAGCCCGCCGGCGGCGACGATCACGAACGTGACCGACGCGTCGCGCAGCGAGAACATGCCCGTCAGCGCGGCCGCGATCGCGAATTTCAGCGCGACGAGGCCCGACGCGTCGTTCATCAGCGCCTCGCCTTCGAGGATGTGCATCAGCTGCGGCGGGATCCGGCCCTTGCCTGCGATGCCGGACAGCGCGACCGCGTCGGTCGGCGACAGCACGGCCGCGAGCGCGAACGCGATCGGCAGCGGCAACTCGGGTATCAGCCAGTGCGCGAAGTAGCCCACTGCGAGTACCGTCATGAACACGAGCCCGAAAGCGAGCATCAGGATCGCGCGGCGCTGCAGGTACAGCTCGCGCTTCGGAATCCGCCAGCCGTCCGCGAACAGCAGCGGCGGAATGAACAGCAGCATGAAGATTTCGGGATCGAACGCGACGTGCAGGTTCAGCTTCGGCCACGCGAGCATCGCGCCGAACGCGATCTGCATCAGCGGCAGCGGCAATTGGAACGGCAGGATGCGCGTGACGGCGCCGGACAGCGCGACGGTCAGCAGCAGGATCAGGACGGTGAAGACGATTTCCATCGATACGGCGAATACGGGGAATGAAACGATCGTACGGAGTGTAGCGTGACAGCGTGACGGGTGCGTTCGAGGGGCCGGTGCGCGCGCACTGAAATGGTGCGTCGGATATGCGCCGAGATGGTGCGGCAACCGGGTACGAGCCACGCGGCGCACGGGCTGTCGGCGCCTTGCACGGAGCTTGCTTGATGTGGGGCAGCCGCCCGGCGTCGACCGGGCAACCGAGGGTCCAACCATGACATTGCACGCGCCGCTCGCTTCGTCGGGCGCCGCGTTCGAAGGCAATACCAGGAGAAGGGCATGACGATCGTGCAACAGGAGCGTCCGGCCGCCGCGTCGCCGTACCGGTTCGAGCGGGAGGTGAGTTCCGGCTTCGAACGTCTGGCGACGCAGCACCGCGACCTGACGCTCACGACCGTGTTCCAGCCGATATTCAGCCTGTCGCACCAGCGTGCGGTGGGCTACGAGGCGCTGCTGCGCGCGCACGATGCGCTCGACCGCGCCGTGTCGCCGCTCGACGTGTTCGGCGAAGCCGCGCGCCAGGGCGAGCTGCTGCAGCTCGACCGGCTCGCGCAGGCGCTGCATCTCGAGAACTTCGCGCTGCTCGGCGCCGAGCGCGAATGGCTGTTCCTCAACGTGCATCCGGGCGTGCTCACCGACCCGTTCCAGGCGGCCGCGCTGCTCGCGAACCTGAAGCGGCTCGGCATGCCGCCGCGCCGCATCGTGCTCGAAGTGCTCGAACAGCGCGCGGAAGACGTCGAGCGGCTTGCCGAGGCCGTGCGCGAATTCCGCACGCACGGCTTCCTGATCGCGCTCGACGATTTCGGCGCGGGGCACTCGAATCTCGAGCGGATCTGGCAGCTGAACCCGGACATCGTGAAGCTCGACCGGATCATGCTGTCGCACGCGGCGCACCGCACCGGGCTCACCGCGATCCTGCACGGGCTCGTGACGCTGCTGCACGAGGCCGGCAAGCTGGTGCTCGTCGAGGGCATCGAGACCGAGCACGAGGCGCAGATCGCGCTGTCGTGCGAGGCCGATTTCGTGCAGGGCTACTACTTCGGCCGGCCGGCGCCGGGGCTGCCCGACAGCGCGGCCGCGACGGGCTGCATCGGCGAGCTGACCGAGCGTTTCCGA